>CAZXWU010000208.1:0-3765 GCA_964644495.1 uncultured Tissierella sp. | reverse complement strand
CAGGCAATTCTTCAGGGGTTATCTCCGGACGGAGGACTATATGTACCTACAACATTCCCTAAGCTTACTACTTCTATAGAAGAGCTTTCCCGTATGAATTATCGAGAGTTGGCTTATGAAGTACTTAAGTTATATTTAACAGATTATACTGAAGAAGAATTAAAGGACTGTATTAATAAGGCTTACGATGATAAATTTGATACACCTGACATAGCTCCTTTGAAAAAAGTTGGACAGGTGCATTATCTTGAGCTATTTCATGGAGCTACTATTGCATTTAAGGATATGGCATTATCTATATTGCCTCATTTCTTAACAAAAGCTGCCAAGAAAAATAATATTACAGATGAGATAGTTATCTTGACAGCCACCTCAGGAGATACAGGTAAAGCAGCGTTATCAGGATTTGCTGACGTAGAAGGAACTAAGATTATTGTCTTTTATCCTAAGGATGGAGTAAGTAGTGTTCAAGAAAAGCAGATGGTGACTCAAAAGGGTGATAATACCTATGTGATAGGTATTCGCGGTAATTTTGATGATGCACAGACTGGAGTAAAGAGGATCTTTAGCGATAGGGAGCTTGAGGATAAGATGAAAAAGTCAGGATATAGATTCTCCTCTGCCAATTCTATTAATATAGGAAGACTTCTCCCACAGATTGTTTATTATGTATATTCATATGTAGAATTATATAGAAGAAAAGAGATTTCCGCAGGAGATAAGATTAACTTTGTGGTTCCCACAGGTAATTTTGGCAATATTCTTGCAGGATATTATGCAAAGCAGATGGGACTTCCCATAGAAAAGCTTATTTGTGCTTCCAATGATAATAAGGTGCTTTTCGATTTCTTCCAAACCGGTGTATATAATCGTAATCGCGAATTTGTACTGACAATTTCTCCGTCAATGGATATATTAATATCCAGTAATTTAGAAAGATTGATTTATCATATTGCAGGAAATGATACTGAGAAAACAGCAGAGCTGATGAAATCTTTAAGTACTAAGGGGCAATATGAGATCACTCCTGAAATGAGAGAAAATCTTGAGAGCTTTATTGGAGGATATGCATCTGTTGATGATACAAAGGAAGCCATACGTAAGATATATAAGGCAACAGACTATGTTATTGATACTCATACAGCTGTAGCTGCCAGTGTTTGTGAGAACTATCTTGATGAGAGCAATGATACACGAAATACAGTTATAGTCTCAACAGCCAGTCCATATAAGTTTGCAGAGAGTGTCCTGGATGCCATAGGCAATAAGAATATACCTGAGGATGATTATGAACAAGCGAAAATATTAAGAGAAATTTCAGGTACACCCATACCTTTTGCCATGGAGGAGATACATTTGGCTCAGGTTAGGCATGATACAGTGTGTGAAACTGATGAAATGGGTGTTGAAGTGGAGAAAATTTTAAAAATAATCTAATTATGACAAAAGCATGACATAAAATTGACACATACAGGGTGCATTATATAGTCATAGTCAAAGCAATGAGACAGGAACTTATAGATGGTTCAATCTAGCAGACGAAGTCACATCCTATCAAAAAACTGCTTGGATAGAGTGATTTATAAGTCGAATGTGAGGAGTAAGGGGTTATCCCTACAAGATTTGACTACAATATAGTCGTCCAACAAGATTACAAGTAAAAAAAGCAAGAGGTTAAAACTGGCAATATTGCCAGAAACAGAGATAAAAAGACTTGACCTTTTTTTCCTTTGTTGTTATAATCATCTTGTTATTGGAATGATTATATTGGGGCGTTTCCTTTTCAATATTTGCGGGGTTTGCAGACTTTGTCAATTGAGTTAAGGACGCAAGAATATAATACCAAACCATATATTTTAAGGAGGAAGCAAGAATATGAAGACTAAATTCTTTAAGAAGTTGTCTTTCGTGTTAGCATTAGCGATGGTACTTTCAGTATTTGCTCCTATGGGCAATGCCTTCGCTGCTAAAGATCCTAAGCTTAATTCTGCAAGCAAGTATTTACATCTTGGTAGAACAGCTACTGGAAAAAACGAATTCAACTTCAACATTAAGAACAAGGGTAAAGGATGGACCTACTATTGGGAGTCATCCAACGAAGCTGTTGCAACAGTTAACGAGAAAAATGGTGTAACAACAGCAAAAGCTGCTGGTAAAACCAAAATTACTGTTGAGATCACTGACGCAGATGATGAGTTAGTAGATACACTCACAGCTACAGTAACAGTAAGAGACAACATTAAGACAGTTAAGATTTCTAACCCTATTGAGACTCTTTCAATAGGTGAAGAACATGACTACAACAGATCTTATGTTACCGAAGCAAACAAGACCTCTGGTTCAGAATCTGTTACTAGATGGAGAGCTGAACTTGACGGCGTTGATGTTTCTGATTTAATCAATGACAAGGGTTTATTTGTACCTACTAAAGCTGGTGAGTATACAATTACTGCTTATTCATTCCAGTCAAAGGCTAAATACAATGCTTGGGCTAAAGATTCTGTAGCTAACGCAGGCAATGTATTAGATTCCGATTCTACTACAGTTAAAGTTTTAGCTGGCATCGTAGGTGTTAGCCAAAATGATAAGAACATCTTCACAGTAGAATTTGATTCTGATATGAAGGATGCTGGCATGACAGATAAGACAGTTGCTGTATCCCGTATAATCAACGGTAAGTTCTACAACACTGGTACAGAGAAGGTTAAAGAAGTTTCTTTAGATGCTACTGGAAAGAAACTTAAAGTTACAACTTATGGAAACTTTGCAGGTAAGGCTGATTATCAGTTCTCATTTGGCGATATGAAGGATACCTTTACAGCAGCAGATACTGATATTAAAGAAGTTGCTGGCATCATATTTGAAGATTTCCAGGTTAAGACTGACAATTCTGATCCTGTAGATTTACGTTCAAAAGTTAAAGCTGTTAATAAAGACGGCGTAGTAATTTTACATGGTACAGATGATGCTATCAAGGATTACTTAACATTTGAATATAAGGGCAATGTAAACTATGGTTGGATTTCTTTAGATAAAGCTTTCATAACCAAGAATGGTGAAAGTGCTGAATTTGTTGTAAAATATACTAACTTCATCTTAGATGATGCAACAAACACATTCAAGAATGTTGAATTTACTGCTTCTGCAATTGGTATGGGTCTTGATATTGTTATCAACAATACCACATTAGAATATGCAGTTAAGAAGATTGTTAATGGTAACAATGTAACTCCTAACAATTGGGATAGCAACACATGGTACACAAAGGGCTTTGCAGTACCTGCTGGTGATGAATTCTATGGTATCTATGCAAGATATAAGAACAACACAGATACAGATTTCACAGTAGCAACTCTTAATGAATTCAATTATGACTCAACTGATACTGATAAGATGGTAATATATGACAACCGTTTATATCCTATCGCTCAGGGTGTTGTAACAGTATTAGTTAAGGATCCTAAGAATAACAATGCTGTAATCGGTGCATTTGATGTAACAGTTCAAGCTTCAAGAACATATGTAAGTGCTGTAGCTGATACTTATCAAGTATCACTTGGTAATGTTAACTTAGGCGCAGATTCTGAATCAAGAACTATAGCAGTTACAAGTACTGATAGCATGAATTCTCCTATAGCTGTTAATGGAAGTACAATCGAGTTAAAGAGATACCCAGTTGACCCAGTTAGTGGCGCAAGTGGCGCAGGTGCAGTATTAGTTACTCCTGGTGCTACGGCATTTACTCTAATATTTGATGGAGCCAAT
>CAZXWU010000207.1:0-3772 GCA_964644495.1 uncultured Tissierella sp. | reverse complement strand
TGTCAAGATTTTTTTGAATTTTATTTAGTTTTTAAACAGCCTTAATTCAGTCAATACTATGTGATACAATAACTTTAAATATATGGATGAATAGTAGACTATTTTTTCGGAGTACTTTGTAGATAATGTAGTTAATAAGTGAAATTTTAGATTTCAAAAAGGAAAATCTGCCTACAAGTTATAACTAAGTAGGCAGATTTTCTGTTTTAATTTATATAGCATAAAAGTCACTTAGATAGCAATTAAGCAGCCAAAAATGATTACCTGATACTACTTTACTCTATTCCTAAGTGTTCCTATACCTTCAATACTACATTCTATAAGATCCCCAGCTTTTAGGAATTTAGGAGGGTTAAAGCCTGCTCCAACTCCAGCTGGTGTGCCTGTTAATATAATGTCTCCTGCCCTTAAGGTTAGGCTTTCTGATAAAGTGGAGACTATATATGGTATATCAAAAATTAGCTTATCAGTATTAGAACTTTGTCTTAGTTCATCGTTTACCTTGCACTCAATGTCAAGTTTAACTGGGAATTCTATAGCTGATTTATGGACTAAATATGGTCCCATTGGTAAAAATGTATCCATGTTTTTGCCTTTAAACCATTGGCTATGTCTTATTTGTACATCTCTTGCAGACACATCATTGGCAATGGTATAGCCAAATATATGGTCATAGACATCTTCCTGTGGAATGTTTTTACCATCTTTCCCTAGTATAAGAGCTAATTCAACTTCATAGTCCAATTGGTCAGTTTGTCCATTTGGGTATAGAATATCATCTTCATGTCCAATGGCAGGATCAGCTATCTTACTGAAAAATATTGGTATCTCAGGTATGCCCGTTTTTCCACCTGGCAAACTCTTTACCTCCAATGCATGTTCAACATAATTTTTTCCTATACAAAAGACATTTCTTCTAGTATAGGCTATGGGCGCATTTAACTTGACCTGATCTATGGCTACTCCCTTATCTTGGAATTCCCCTAATAGACTTTTCATATCCTCCAGAAAATCGTCTGAGTAGATCTCTATAAAATCTCTAAGTGTGGCAGGTGCCTCTTTCTTTAAATTCTCTAATAATATTGTCATAGGAATTATTTTAGATTTGTCACTGTTTAATACTCCGTAGTTTTCTTCACCTTTATAAGTGTATGATGCAAAATACATATATAGTCACAATCCTTTCTGTCAATTATTTAAAACTTCTCATAATGTACCTTAGCAAAATTTTGTTCACGAGGCTCCCTGTCTTCATCTGGATATCCTATAGCTATCATGGATTCCACCGTATAATTCTCTGGTACATCCAAGATACCTTTTACATATTCACTTACTTCTTGCCCATCTTGGGTGAGTCTTTTCCTAGATTGAATCCAGCATGTACCTAGCCCCAGTGACTCAGCCATCAATTGGATAACTATAGATATAATAGATGCATCCTCTACCCATACATCTGTAGACTTTGGATTAGCAGCTACTACTATGGCCAAAGGTGCATTAGCTAAATGCTTAGATGGACCTCCACGTGATCCGGCTAGCTTTTCTAGTGTCTCCTTCTCCTCTACAACTATAAGCTCCCAAGGTTGAACATTTTTGCCTGATGGGACTGCTAAAGCTCCCTTTAAGATCTTGTCTAATTTATCCTTTTCAATTTTTTGATCCTTGTACTTTCTGATACTACGTCTATTTATTAATAGATCTAGCATAGATAAACACTCCTTTTTATTTAATTTGTTTTTAATTAACTTTCTTAAATTCATTTCAAACGTTTTATCAGACTGAATATTTCTCTTTTTCGCCTTACCATGATACTTTCCCTGCTGCCTAAGCTCCCTATGTATATGACGACGGTTGAGCATAGTGTCTATATTGTCATCGGAATATACTAGTCCATTTTGATTGATAGGAATTGACCTTTTCCCTAAACACATAGCAGCTAAACCATAGTCTTGGGTGATTACTATATCATTTTCTCTAACATTATTTACAATATAAAAGTCTGCGCTATCTCTTGATATATCAACAGAAACTATCTCTGCATAAGAATCTGAGATATGGTGGGCATGGTTTTTTACTATTACAATTTCTAAATTATAGTCTTTTGCAATCCTAATAGATATATCTACTACTGGACAGCCATCTGCATCTACTAATATTCTCATAATATCACCTTGACTTATTATATCATATCTAGGAATAAACTAGAGACTAAATATGAGGAAGCTAGCAGATCAAGGGGAAAAAATTCTAATCAATATTTATATGCTTATTAGAAACTATTTCTATTGGGTATATATATTAATACGAGGAGTCAATACCTGGATTGGCTTAGGACAATGGATGGATATGTAAGGAGGAATTGGACATGTTAAAGATTTTGGTAGCAGTTGACGGGTCTGATTATTCAAAAAAAGCTTTGTCAAAGGCGAAAGACTTAGCTTCTGTATTTAAGAGTGACGTCACAATTTTAAATGTCACAAATCTAGTGGATAGGACAGACTATTATTCAATGAACAGATACGATAAAACTGGGCTTGAGAAGGCTTTAGAAAGAGAAAGTGGCTTACTATTAGAAAATGCAAAGCAGGAATTTGAGGGTCTACCTATAAAAGTGGAGACAATAAAGGGAAAAGGAGATCCATCAAATGAAATTATCAAGCTTGCTGAAGAGGGCGGGTTTGACTTGATAGTCATGGGAAGTAGAGGTTTAGGTGTGTTTTCAAGAACTCTACTAGGAAGTGTATCTGACAAGGTAACACACCATGCTAATCTTTCGGTATTAATAGTTAAGTAAATTTAAGCTCACTCCTATGTTAATGAGGGAAATCACTCCACTCTTTCAAGACTAAAGAGTGTATAAGTTGAGGAAAAGATGAATTTTGACTAAAAATATTGAAAATTGTATTGACTTAATTTATTCTTATGTTAAGATTTAATTGTAATATAAAATTGAATTGGAAGCTCATATATTTCTCATAATAAGGATGAGATGTTTCTACAAATGACCGAAAATCATTGGCTATGGGCGAAAGTGTATCTAGGGTTCCGAGAATTTCATATCTGCTGGACCGAGCGATACAGATGCTTATTTTTTGCTAGCATTACACCGAAGGGATAAAAGCCCAGTCGGGTAGGTTTCGCTTTACCTACCTGGCTGGGCTATATTTATTTTTTGAGGAGGAAATAATGTTGAATTATAAAAGAGTTTATGTCGAAAAAGACAACAATCTTTGTATTGAAAGTAATAGGCTACTAAGAGAGTTTAGGGACTACTTAGCTATCATTGACATAGAGTATGTACGGGTCATCAATCTATATGATTTTATTGATATTGATGACAAAGACTTGGATAGTGTGGTAAGTAATATCCTAAATGAATCCCAATTTTATAAGATAAGTGAAGAACCTCCAATAAAAGAAGATGAAATCGGATTTAGGGTTGAAATGCTTAAAGGGCAATATAATCAAAGGGAAGATTCCCTAAACATATTAATGAATAAATTTCTTCTAGAGGATGAAAGACGAGCACTCCATTCTAAACTGATAGTGGTCAACAGTATTTCTCAAGAGGATTTAGATAAGATCAAATCCTACTATATTAATCCAATAGAATCAAGGGAAGTATCCTTAGATTCTATAAGCCATGATCAAGTATCTGAGGACCCAGCAGATGTGGAAACTATAGATGGATTTATTGGCTTTGATGAGCTTGAAGTTAAGAATTTTAAAGACAAGTATGGTATAGGCATGGATATGGACGATATTCTGTTCT
>CAZXWU010000206.1:0-3779 GCA_964644495.1 uncultured Tissierella sp. | reverse complement strand
TACTGAAATGTGAATTGGAGCGGAAGTGTAATCCCCATCATAGGTGACAATATTAGAATTGGTATTGCCAATGGTAAGGATTTTAAAAATAGCTCTTTAAAATTTCCATGGTGATGGTGATCGTGTCCTCCTTCATGATGGTTATGGTGGTCGTGGTTATGTTGTTCATTATGATCTATATGCTCATGGTTATGATTATTACCATGCTCATTATGGTCTTCGTGATTGTGCTCCAAATGATTATGAATTTCATTGTTATTATGTTCTATATGTTCATGATGACCATTGTGAGTATGATTATTGTTGTTTTCATGAGAATTATCTTTTCTTTCCGTCATTTATAGTTCACCCCTATCAAAAAATTCTATACAGTTACTATACCCGATATTCTAATCCTGTAACCATTAATATTAATATTAATACCCCTACCACATAATTGTCTACCTTATTTGTCATAGCATAGCATCTATTTTATGCTTTTCTATTCTATATATTAGAGTATGTCTTGTTATACCTAATAGTTTAGCTGCCTTTGTTTGATTGTATTCCGTCCTTTCTAATGATTGAATAATTAAATCTCTTTCTACTTCATCAAGTGACACCCCACCATATGGTAAGATAAATTTTGAATTAGTAGATAAAGATGATGGGCTTTTTATATCAGTTGGTAAAATTCTTCTGTTATTTCCAATCCGTTAGAAAGAATCACGCAACGCTCAATTATATTTTGTAGCTCTCTTATATTTCCTTTCCATTCATAGTTCATCATTTTATCTAAAGCAGATTTACTTATACTCATTTTAGGTTTTCCCATTTGATCAGAGTATTTTCCAATGAAATAATCTACTAAAATCGGTATATCTTCCCTTCTTCCCTTTAGGGGAGGGATATGAATGGGTATAACATTACGTCTATAGTATAAGTCCTCTCTAAACTCACCCTTATCTACCATTTCTTTTAAATCCTTGTTGGTAGCTGAAATTATTCTAAAGTCACCCTTTATGGTTTCTTCACCACCAACTCTTTGAAACTCCTTTTCTTGTAATACTCGGAGTAATTTTATCTGCATAACTTCACTAATCTCTCCTATTTCATCTAGAAATATAGTACCTTCTTGAGCCTGTTCGAACTTCCCCTTTTTCCTTGAAACAGCTCCAGTAAATGCCCCTTTTTCATATCCAAACAACTCACTTTCTAGAAGGTTTTCTGGTAGGGCACCACAATTAATTTTTATTAAGGGGCCTTTATCTCTATTACTAGATTCATGAATTGTATTTGCTATAAGTTCCTTTCCTGTACCACTTTCAGCTAGCAATAGGACTGTAGCATCTGTTGCGGCAACTCTATGTACCATTTTTAATAAATCATCCATAATTTTACTTTGATAAATTATCTTTGGACTTTCTTCTTTAAGTTTTCCTCTTAAATACCTAACTTCATCAGTTAAATTTTTATATTCTAATGCCTTTCTTATTGTTACTCTAAGTTCTTCTATGTCAAATGGTTTTGAGATATAATCCAAAGCTCCTAATTTCATAGCTTCAACTGCTATCTTGGTTGTTCCATGTGCAGTAATCATTATTACAGGTGTTTTAAGGTTGATACTTTTTATGGCTTCTAAGGCTTCTATACCATCCATTTTAGGCATTTTTAAATCAAGTATGACCAAATCAGGTTCTTGTTTTTTAAAGGTTTCAACAGCTTCTTCCCCATTATCAACACTTATTACCTCATATCCTTCCTTAATTAATGCTCTTTTTAACGCCCAAACCATATTAGGTTCATCATCTGCTATTAAAATTTTCCTTTTCACTTTATCAACTCCCTAACTCTTTGGTAGGTATATATCTATTTGAGTGCCCTTGGATTCTATACTTTCTATTGTCATATAACCATTATGATCTTGGATTATTCGATGGGATAAACTTAACCCTAGTCCAACCCCCTTTTCCTTAGTTGTGAAAAAAGGGTTGAATATTTTTTCTAAATGCTCCTTCTTTATTCCTATACCAGTATCTAAAAAACTAATATTAACTCCATTATCTATTGCCTCTGTTCTTATATATAATACTCCACCGTTAATCATGGACTGAACGCTATTTAAAATTATATTTATGAAAACTTGTTTTAATTTTTCTTTATCTGCAATTACATAAACATCTTCTTTAATATGAAGTTCTATATCAACATCCTGTTTGTTTGAGTATTTATCAGTTATTAGGACTACTTCTTTTAATATTTTATTTAAGGATATTTCTTTCATTTCATTTTCTAATGGTCGTGAAAAGTTTAATAGACCATCTATGACTTTGTTAGCTCTATCTATTTCATTTATAATTATATCAAGGCCTTCTATTAAGTCATCATCATCCTCTTTCTCTTCTTTCAAAGTTTGACTTATGGTCTTTATTATGCCCATTGGGTTTCTTATTTCATGAGCTATGCCTGATGCAAGCTCTTCTATAGCTAACAATCTGTCAGCTCTTACTGCCTGAGCTTCAAGATATTTTTCTCTAGATTTATCTTGAATTATTATTACCAATCCTTGGACTTTATTTACTATATTAACTAAAGGAGATATGGTTAGAGAAAGATATTTTCCTTCATCTCCTACCATTATTTCAGTTTTTATATCAGTAAAATGTTGCTTTTGTAATTTAACTTGATTAAAAATATCTATTACATTTTCATCTTTGAATATACTAATTATATTGGCCCCTTCTAAATCCTTTACACCTAATATTCTTTCTGCCTCCTTATTTTCTGAGGTAATTATAAAGTTAGAATCTGTAGATAAAACTCCACTATTAATACTATCGACAATATTTCTTGTATAATTCTGCAACTTTGTAATTTCAACAACTTTAGTTTCAAGGGATTTTTGCTTTACATAGTCTAGTTCAACAAGCCTCCCAGTAATATAACCTATCGTCAAAAACATAGCTATTTCAAGATATTGATTCAACAATGAAATGCTCATTCCATTACCAAATATGGTTAAGTGAGGCGCATATAATATTGAAGCTATAATAGAGGCAAAAAGTCCTCCCTTTAAACGATATCTAAAAGAGGATAAAATGATTGGGATATAGTATAGCTTTCTATAAAAAATATGTAGCTCCCATTCTGACATTAGGTTTGAATAATGTAAAAATGTGATCACCACTATTATAGATGAAATTACCCAAAAGTATTTATCTTTAAAGATTTTTTTATTAATCATATTATAATTACCTCATCTCATTTATTATAGTATATTATACCCTCATTATGGTAGGATTAAGAAAAAGGACTGAATTCTATTCCATATAGAACCCAATCCTTTTGTATATTAAATAATTCAAGGGGTGATTAGTTTACTATCTTTTATTTATTGTTATGACAAGCTCGTGCCCCACCCATTGAATTATGCATTTCAATCATTTTTTCTTTTCCTACTAACTTCATTTTATTGGCCATACCTTTGTGCCCATTATTATTCATAATATCTATCATTTTTTCATAATCTTCATCAGTCATATTATTCATGTAATCATCCATAGAATCAAAATCTTTATCTTCCATTGCTTTAGTAGCTTCAGGGAACCCATTCTCTTCCATTAAATCTACCATTCTACTATAACTACTCTTATCAATATCGTTCTTATCAAAACCATAGGCAAAGGATACAGCTCCTATTGATAAGATACCTATAATCATTATTATTATTAATATTTTCTTCATGCTCAACTCTTCCTTTCTATTTTTGGTGAATTTATATTGATCTTGCTATTTCTTTA
>CAZXWU010000205.1:0-3780 GCA_964644495.1 uncultured Tissierella sp. | reverse complement strand
CATATAATTTTTAAGGGAGGCCTTTGGTCTCCCGTTGATTTTGATGTAGAAGGTTGGTGAGATTTTGAGAGACTATTATGAAATCCTAGATTTAGATAAGGATGCATCCCAAGATGATATCAAAAGAGCTTATCGTCAATTAGCAAAGAAGTATCATCCTGATCTAAATCCTGATGATAATGAAGCAGAAAAAAACTTTAAAGAAGCGACAGAAGCATATGAAATATTAGGAGATCCGGATAAAAGGTCTAAATACGATAGATTTGGCCATGCTGGAGTTGATCCTCAGTCAGGAAGTGGTGACTTTGGAGGCTTTGGGGACATATTTGATGATATCTTTGATATCTTCGGTGGGGGATTTGGAGGTTTTGGTGGTGCTTCCTCTGAAGCCAGAAGGAATGGGCCTGTCAGGGGCCCGGATTTAAGATATAACCTAAATCTTGAATTTAGAGAAGCGGTATTTGGCTCAGAAGAAGAGATACAGTTTAGAAGGTCTGAGAACTGCTCAACTTGTGATGGTTCAGGTGCAAAACCTGGTACAGATAAACATACCTGCTCAAATTGTAATGGAAGTGGTCAGGTAAGATATGCACAACAGACTCCACTTGGACAGTTTGTTAGAGTGGGTACCTGTGATGTATGTAATGGTAGTGGAGAGCTAGTAGATGAGCACTGCCATACTTGTGGAGGTTCGGGCAAGGAGACCAAAACAAGGAAGATAAAGGTAAAGGTTCCTGCAGGTGTTGACAATGGATCAGTCATATCCTTAAGAGGAGAAGGAGAAGCTGGCTCAAATGGTGGACCACCAGGGGACTTATATGTCTATATTTCAGTAGAAGAAGATCCAGTATTTAAGAGACAAGGAAATAATATATTTATTGACTTACCTATTACCTTTACTGAAGCTGCATTAGGAGCAGAAATCGAAGTGCCAACCCTGGATGGAGTGGAGAAGTTTGATTTGGACCATGGTACTCAAACAGGCAGCAGATTTAAACTAAAGAGCAAGGGTGTGCCCAGTGTTCGGGGTAGTGGAAGAGGAGACCTGTATTTTACAGTAAATATCCAGGTTCCTAAGAAACTTACTGATAAGCAGAAGAAGCTTCTATTGGACTTTACAAATGAGTCAGGAGAAGACTACAAAGAAGCTCAACCAAAGAAGAAATTCTTTGATAAAGTTAAGGATAAATTTAATTGACAAAAAGGCAAGGGATATATCTCTTGCTTTTTGTTTTACTTATACTAGTATTTTCTTAAAAACTATTATATAATTTATTCAAGATTTATAAGGAGGATTTGTCTAGATGAAATGGGTAGAGGTTGTAGTAAAGACTGTTCCAGAGAATGAAGATATGATTTCAGATATTCTATATCAAGCAGGAGCACTTGGACTGGCCATAGAGGATCCACAGGACTTTAAAGATCTATCAAATAATAAGGAGTCCTGGGATTTTATCGATGAAAGTCTAATGGATTTTCTTGATGATGGTACCATATCCCTTAAGGCCTATTTTGCAGAAAATCATGACATTGAAAAGATAATTAGATTTATCAATGACAAAATAATTACTGAACCTTTTGAAAGAGATGGTAAATACTTAGGAGATGTCAAATTAAATTCTGTAGATGATGAAGATTTTGCAGAGACCTGGAAACAATATTACAAACCTTTAAAGATTGGCCAGCGAATAGTCATCAAACCTTCTTGGGAAGAATACCAGGACAAGGAAGATGATATAATCATAGAATTAGATCCGGGCATGGCCTTTGGAACAGGCACCCACGAGACTACCAGCATGTGCATAGAAGCCTTAGAATCCTTTTTAAAGCCTGGAGACCATGTATATGATATTGGATGTGGGTCTGGCATACTCAGCATAGCTGCGGCTAAATTAGGGGCTGACAAGGTTGTTGGAGTAGATATAGATCCTGTATGTATAGAGGTATCTAATAAAAATATCAAGATCAACAATATTGGGAACAAGGTAAAGGTGTATAAAGGGGATCTATTTGATGTATTAGATGACAAAGTTGACCTGATAGTATCCAATATAATCGCTGAAATAATAGCAGGCATGGTTGAAGATTTGCATAATTTCCTAAAGGATGAGGGAATATTTATTACATCTGGGATTATTTTAGATAAAATTGACCTGGTTGAAAGTGCCTTGCTTCAAAATGGATTCAAGATACTTGAGATAAATAGACAAAAAGAATGGGCATGTATAATTGCTCAAAAATAGGTGATAAGGTGCATAAATTTTTCGTAGATAAAAATCAAATTGATAATGATAATATATATATTGAGGGTAAGGACCTCCAGCACATGAAAAATGTACTAAGACTTAAAGTAAATGATAGAATAGAGATATCCTGTGATGGTACAAATTACCTTTGTGAGATAGAAGATATAGGCAAGGATAAGATAGAGACTAGTATCATCCAGTCTAAGCTTGGCAAAGCTGAACCAGACATAGAGATCACTCTATACCAAGGACTGGCAAAGGGAAGCAAAATGGACCTAATTATCCAAAAATGTGTTGAGATAGGGGTCAAGGATTTTTATGGTGTAGAGACAGATAGAGCCATAGTTAAGATTAAGGATAAAAAAAAGGAAAAAACAAAGATTGATAGATGGCAAGCTATCTCTGAAGGGGCTGCCAAACAATCCAAAAGGGATTATATTCCCCAAGTAAAGGGAATTATTTCTTTTAAGGAAATGATTGATATATTAAAAAATGAGGACAATATAGTGGTTCCTTATGAAAATGAAGATAATCTAAGTATAAAAGATGGACTAAGCAAGGTTAAAGGTAAAAGTGTTCACCTAATCATTGGACCTGAGGGTGGATTTGATGCTGATGAAATCCAAGCATTAAAAGATTTAGAGGCATCAATAGTAAGCCTTGGATCTAGAATACTTAGGACGGAAACAGCTAGCTTAGTTGCATCGACTATAATTTTATATGAGCTTGGAGATTTAGGAGTGATTTAATGAATAAAGTAGCCTTCCATACTTTGGGCTGCAAAGTAAACCAATATGAAACTGAAGCTATGGAAAAGATGTTTGATGATAAAGGATACACCATTGTTAAAGAAGACGATGTAGCAGATGTTTATGTAATCAATACATGTACTGTTACCAATCTATCAGATAGAAAATCTCGACAATTTATCAGAAGGGTCAAAAAGGTTAACCATGACTCAGTAGTGGCTGTAGTAGGCTGTTACTCTCAAGTCGCTTCTGATGAAGTGGCAAATATCGAAGGTGTAGATGTTATAATAGGTACAAGTGATAGAAATAGGATAGTAGATTTATGTGAGCAGGCTAAAGAAAATCAAGAAAAAATTAATATAGTAAGAAGCATAAAGACCTATGATGAATTCGAAGAGATAAATGTAGATGATATTAAGTCTATGACTAGGGCATATATCAAGATTCAAGACGGATGCAATCAATTTTGTTCCTATTGCATCATACCTTATGCTAGAGGTCCCATCAGAAGTAGACAAATCTATGATATAATAAGTGAAGTAGAGAGATTAGCAGCATTGGGCTTCAAAGAGATAGTCCTTACAGGTATCCATGTAGCATCCTATGGTAAGGATTTAGATAATATAAGGCTAGCTGACGTAATTAATGATATAAGTAAGATTAATGGTATAGAGAGGATCAGACTTTCTTCTTTAGAACCAGGCTTAATTACTGAAGACTTTATGAAAGCTTTGCTTGAGTCAAAAAAAGTATGTGACCATTTTCATTTATCTCTACAAAGTGGG
>CAZXWU010000204.1:0-3785 GCA_964644495.1 uncultured Tissierella sp. | reverse complement strand
AGTCATAAAGAATTTAGAAGAAGTAAAGGTCAAATTTGCTTTTTGTTTCCCGGATGTTTATGATGTGGGTATGTCACATCTAGGACTCCATATTTTATATAGCCTAATTAACCAAGTGGAAGACTTTGCATGTGAGAGAGTATTTGCACCCTGGATTGATATGGAAGACTTAATGCGAGAAGAAAATATACCTCTATATACTCTAGAAAACAAAGAAGAAGTAAAGAACTTTGACTTTCTAGGCTTTACATTACAATATGAGATGTCCTATACTAATATACTGAATATATTGGACCTAGGAAGAATACCTCTATTATCAAAGGATAGGGATGATACTGATCCGATTGTAATTGCAGGTGGACCCTGTGCCTATAATCCAGAGCCTATAGCAGACTTTATAGATCTATTCGTTATAGGGGAAGGTGAAGAGGTAACCTTAGAATTGATGAATCTATACAAAGACCACAAAGATAGTAATTGGGATAAGGAGACCTTTCTAGAGGCTGCAGCAAGAATACAAGGCATCTATGTTCCAAAATTCTATGATGTGAAATATAAGGAAGATGGAACAATAGAAGAAATGCTTCCATTGCTAGATGGACTACCAAGGGTAATTAAGAAGAGGTTTATCCAAGATTTAGATACCATGTTTTCACCTGAGACCATGATAGTACCATATATTGAAACCGTTCATGATAGGGTGGTCCTTGAGATATTTAGGGGATGTACCCACGGATGTAGATTTTGCCAAGCAGGCATGTTATATAGACCAATTAGGGAGAAATCCACTACTAGGCTGATGGAACTAGCTGAGAAACTAGTGGCAAATACAGGCTATGAGGATATTTCATTGTCTTCTCTTTCTACCTGTGACTATAGTCAACTCCAACTATTGGTATCCAGTTTGATGAATGAATTTGAAGATCAAAAGGTGGGAGTATCATTGCCATCCTTGAGACTGGATTCATTTTCAATAGATATATTAAAGGAGATAGAAAAGGTTAGAAAGAGTGGCTTGACCTTTGCTCCAGAAGCGGGTAGTCAAAGGTTGAGAGATGTAATTAACAAGGGAGTAGATGAAGAGGACTTGGTCAAAGCTGTTTCCTATGCCTTTAAGGAAGGTTGGTCCAGAATCAAACTATACTTTATGATTGGGCTACCAACAGAAACTGACGAGGATGTTCTAGGTATAAAAGATTTATCATACCTTGTAAAGGACTTATTCTTCAATAGACCAAAGGAAGAAATAAAAGGCAACTTCTCTGTCACAGCATCTGCATCATGTTTTGTTCCAAAACCATTTACACCATTTCAATGGGTCAAGCAAGAGTCCATAGATGAGTTCAAAAGAAAAGCTTACTTAGTCAAGGATAGTATCAGAGACAAGAAGGTAACATTCAACTACCATGATTCAGAACTCAGCTATATAGAGGCTATCTTTGCCCGTGGAGATAGGAGACTATCAAAGGCCCTATTAAATGCATGGGAAAGTGGCTGTAGCTATGATGGTTGGAGTGAACACTTCAAATATGATACCTGGCTACAGGCCTTAGAAGATGCAGGTATAGATGGAGACTTTTATGCCACAAGAGAAAGAGACAAGGATGAAGTATTCCCATGGGACTTTATAGACATAGGTGTTAGCAAAAAATATCTATTTAAAGAATACAAAAAAGCACTAGCGGCAGAGCCAACAAATGATTGTAGATTAGCTTGTACAGGATGTGGGATACAAGATTGTTCAATGAGAGGTGTTTTTAATTGATATTAAGAGTCAGATTTAACAAGAGAAACTATTTGAAGTTTATAGGACATCTCGATTTATTACGCTTGTTTCAAAGAGCATTCAAGAGAGCAGAGATTCCAGTAAAATTTTCCAAAGGATTTAACCCTCACCCAAAATTCTCCATAGCCAACCCACTTTCCCTAGGAATAGAGAGTGAAGAGGAGTATATGGATATAGAATTAGATAAAGAGATTGATCCAAAGGAGTTTATAAATAGAATGAACCAAGTACTACCAGGGGATATCCAGATCTTAGACGCCATATATGCTTATGATAATAAGTCTATATCATCCCAATTAAAATGGGCTCACTACTTAGTATCCTTGGATATAAAAGAGGATTTAGGTTTTGATATGGTACAAGAAGCCTTTGATAAGTGGCTGGATAGACAAGAGATTTTTATATCTAGACTAAGGAAAAAAGGTAAGAAAAAAGTCATGGTGGAAGAAAATATTAGGCCACTCTTTGATAAACTTGCCATATTGGATAAGATAGCTAATGAGATAAGCCTAGAAGTTTACATGAGAATAGAAGAGGGTAGCAACCTTAGACCTCTTGATTTTGCAGGTGCTTTAGGTTATATAGAAGGACTTGATATAGATTTAGATTCAGTATCCTTAGTTAGAAAAGGTCTGTATTTAAGTGAAGGAGAGAATCTGTATAAACCAATATAATATGGGAGAGAGATCAATGAATTATATTTTCATTAGCTCTAAAGATGGTATTAATAAGGTAGGGATTGTTGAAGACCATAGACTAGTAGAATACTATACTGAAGAAGACAAGAATGAAAAACTAGTAGGTAATGTATACAGGGGAAGGGTAGAAAATGTACTAAGAGGTATGGGAGCCGCCTTTATAGATATTGGGGTTGGTAAAAACGGCTACCTCTATGTTAAAGATGCCTATAATAAGAAGCAATTTTTATCAAATGAAAAACCTACAATAGATAAAGTTCTTAAATCAGGTGAAGAGATTATGGTTCAGGTTACTAAAGAAGCCCTTGGAGCTAAAGGGCCCAAGGTAACCACGCATATAAGTATACCTGGCAGATACCTAGTGCTTACACCTAACTCAGAAGACATAAATATCTCAAGGAAGATAGATGATAACAATGAGATTAAAAGGCTTAAGATCATTGGTGAAAACATAAAAATAGAAGACTTAGGAATGATTTTTAGAACCAATTCTCAGGAAGTAAGTGAAGACTTGCTCAAAGAAGAGTATGATCAACTAGTCAATATCAACTCAAAGATAGAGACTCAAAAAGGCTTTCTACCGACTCCAAAACTCATTTACAAGGAGATGGATTTAGTATATAAGATAGTCAGAGATACATTCAATGAAAGAGACTATCAAATAATAGTAAATAATAAGGAGATATATGATCATATTTTAGAATTGGAGTATTTTTATCCATATTCAGTAGAAAATAGGATTATTCTAGATAGAGAATTTTGTATCGAAGAAAATACCCAGATCCAAAATGACATTCAAGATGCTTTCAATAGGAAGGTAAAACTGAAAAGCGGAGGCTACATAGTAATAGATGAAACAGAGGCCTTGACAGCTATAGACGTAAACACAGGCAAATATACCGGTGGCTTTTCCCTTAGGGATACCGTTGTAAAGACGAATCTAGAAGCCACAGAGGAGATTGCTAGACAGATAAGACTTAGAGACATAGGTGGTATCATAATAGCTGATTTTATCGATATGAAAAATAGAAAAGACAGATCACTTGTCATATCGAGCTTAGCAAAGTCTTTTAAATCTGATAGAAACAAACCAAATATAGTAGGTATCACAAAACTCAATCTAGTAGAGATTACTAGAAAGAAAATCCGACCTAGCTTGGATGATACTATATCTATAAAGTGTCCAACATGCTTAGGCAGAGGAAGAATACAAAAATAAGTAATTGACAAAGGTATGGATTTTTGGTAAACTATTTTGGTGTAGAGCCGCTCAGTTTAGGTATTCAAGCATAGCACCTAAT
>CAZXWU010000203.1:0-3813 GCA_964644495.1 uncultured Tissierella sp. | reverse complement strand
TGATTATTTACAGAAAGGAGGAACTCTTGATACTATTAATTTTAATATACGGACTAACTATAGGTTCCTTCTTAAATGTTTTGATATATCGTATACCAAGAGAGGAAAGCATTGCATGGCCGGGATCTCATTGTCCATCATGCAGTCACGACCTCAAATGGTACGACAATATACCCTTGTTTTCATATTTAACACTAAGGGGTAAATGCAGGTATTGTAAAACTAGTATTTCAGCCCAGTATCCCCTAGTAGAATCATTAAACGCTGTACTATACATTATAATGTATTTGAAATTTAGCTTTGGAGCAGACTTTATATTCTACTCACTGATGGCCTCAGTACTATTAACAATAATTTATATTGACTTAAAGGAAATGATTATTCCGGATTCTTTGGTATTGAGTACCTTGGTTTTATCGATTATACACAAAGTTTTTAATTATTTTTTATACGGTATATCCCCGAATTTATTTGGCAGTATCTTAGGTCTACTAGCAGCGGGAGGATTGTTCCTAGCCATAGTGTTACTATCTCGTGGTAGTATGGGTGGAGGAGATGTCACCCTTATTGGTGCTTTAGGTTTTGTTTTAGGTATTAAATATATATTCTTATGTATATTTTTATCATTTGTTTTAGGTGCAATTATTTCAATTATTTTGTTGGCTACAAAGATTAAAAAGCGTAAGGACCCTATTCCCTTTGGACCATTTATTGTTTTAGGATTTTTTATAACGGTTTTGTGGGGAGAGTCTATTATAAATTGGTATGTTAATCTATTAATCTATTAATATAAGGGGTGATGACTTTGGATTTATTTAATAAAAATAAGACTATTTCTATGGAATTTTGTTCAGATGAGGTAAAGGTAGTAGTAGGAAGGTACAATAAGAAAAATATAAATATTAACCAGTGTTTTTCAATTCCTGTACCTGATGGCCTATATGAAGATGGGGTAATAAAGGATGTTGATAAGTATTTACACGTCTTACAAAATGGCTTGTCAGACAATAAGATATCTCGGGGTGATGTATATGGGGTAATAAATTCATCTAATATAATCATTAGAGAAATTAGACTTCCAAAGGTTGAAGAGAAACAGATTGCTTCAATATTAAACTACCAGTTAGATGAATATTTGCCGGTAGACCCGGAGGGCTATGTTGTTCAATATATTCCTCTTGATTTGGTAGAAGAGGAAGGTGTTGAAAAACAAAATGTAATGCTTATAGGAGTACCTAAGTATATGGTTGAAACTCATTTTAATCTATTGCAAAATTTAGGCTTGAAGCCGGTAGTTTTGGATTATGCTGGTAATGCTATAAGCAAGTTAATCAGGTTTTCTGATAACATTAATGGTATTTATGACAAGAATCTAGCTATTGCTTGTGTGGCCTTAGAAGAGGAGTCCACTGCCCTTAACATTATTAATAAAGGACTAATGAGCGTATCCCGTGTTGTTAAGGAGGAGATAAGCCCCCTTGTTTATGAAGATACTGAAGATAGTGGGTATACACATTTTAAAACCTTTGATGATGAGTCTTTTGATACGGATGTAGCCATAGTTTCAGGACTAAAGTCCAATCTTGCAGTTATATTTGATAGAGTTGAGATGATATTTAGATACTATAGCTCTAGAGAAGAAAATAAGGACATTGATTTAGTTTTGGTTTATGGTAATCGGTCAGACATTGATGGTATAGAGAGTTTTATGAGTAACTATTTACATAGACCATGTGTTAAGTTGACTGTTTTAGATAAAGTAAAATTTAATGGAGACCTGGCAAAGTATGCTAACGCTATTGGTGCTCTAATAAGAGTAAATGGGGTGAAGTGATGGTTGATTTGAATTTTTTTGAACCCTATATAGATAAGCGGGAATTCAAGATTAATAAAATGATTTTCTTATACTTGTTATTGGTGGTTGCTATAGTTGGAATAGCCACAATCGGAGTATATAATCAGATGCAAATAAATATGTTGCAAATACAGGTAGATGAAAGACGTGCTATAGCAGAGGATACCCAAACTTTACAAAAATATAATGAAATAAAAGAACTTGAAAATCAGATGACAGTTTTTAAGGCGGAAGTAGACAATATTATTAAAATGGACAAAAGTATTGCCAAAACCCATATTATAAATGATAACCTGATAGCTGAAATTAAATCAAAGATGCCTGAAGGCTTATTCTTGACTGATTTTTCTGCAAGTGGCAGAATTGTACAAATTTCCGGAGTAGCAAAAGAAAGCAACTTTATAGCAGAATTTAGCAAAGGCCTCGGTTTAATAAATGACGTTGAATCTGTATTTATCTCAAGTATTGATAAGTATGAAGACGATTATAATTTTGTTTTAAATACTACTTTTAAGGAGGTTGATATAGATGAACAAGCAGACTAGATTGAAATTAAGACCTCTTACTAAAAGTGAAAAAACATTACTTACTTTATTTGCAATAGTTTTAGTAGTCTATTTATCAAACCGCTTTATATTAGTACCCCAAGCTGAAAAAGTAAGTAGTTTAGAAAGTGAAGTCGTAGTTTTGGACAATCAAATAGCTGAAATGACCAATACTATAAATAAGGAAGATAATATTAAAAAGGAATGGGAAATGCTCCATAGGGAGAGGGATGAAATATTAAAAAATTATTTTCCTGTTCTTGATCAGGCTCAGATGATATATCTTTTAAATGACTTAATTGAAAATGACAATGTTACTATTAATGAATTAAGTTTTTCTAATCCAATCCAAGACAGTATGGGAGAAATGGCTGTTCAGAATATGAGTATTTCAGTTCCTTATAAAGGTTCTTACGATGGAACAATTGAAGTTGTTAAGGCTTTAGGAGCAAGTCCTAGAAGGATAGTAGTTGATAGCCTATCAATGGCTAGGGGAAGTGACTCTGAACTTTCAGGTAATATGTCACTTAAAATTTACAGCCTTGAAGGAATTGCAGAAAGTGATCCAGAAGTAATACAGGTAGAAGTAGCAAAGGGTAGCCGTGAAGGTTCTCTATTTGCTTCCTATGAAGGATACAGTGATGAATCTATAGTTGGTGGAACTTCAGGAGGATCTTATGGTAGTGGCGGAGGAAGCGGAAGTGGGTCTGGTACTGCTATAAATGATAGTGCTTATGTCAAAGTATTTAGGCTTCATGATTTTGAAATTAGAAACTATAGCTATGTCCCTTCTAACCAGTTTATAAAAGGAAATGTTGAACCTTCTACTATTAAAAAGTCCGGAAAGTATTCTTTGAGATTTGAATATAATATGTTAGCTATTGGAGAAGAAAACAGGGCTTATATTGATTTAGGATCAGGCCTTGAACTTAACTATCCTCCTAGCACTATAAATATGTGGGTTAATGCCTTTGGATATTCTCCCGGGACCTTGGGATTAAGATTTAGAACTCAGGATGGCCAGGATATAGATGTGGTAGCTTCTCAAGGAATTTCATGGTTAGGATGGTCTGAAGTAGAGGCTAGGCCACCACAGGATTTAAGCTTATATCCACTTAGGTTGACACATATATACTTTGAAATGCCATTTAGTAGGGATGATATAGGAGTCTTATTGATTGATAAGCTTGAAGCCCATTATCCAGTTAATGAAGATTCACGAGGCAACAATCAACCAATCTATGATTTCTATGTAGTGAAAACTGGTGACTCAGTAACAAGCATCTCAAGACAGATGTACGGTACTATAGCATATAAGAATGAAATTATGGAAAACAATAGCTTGACCTCCGGCGATGTCTTGCCTGTAGGAAAAGTATTAGTACTTGTTAGGAGGTAAGGCAGATGAAAATT
>CAZXWU010000202.1:0-3844 GCA_964644495.1 uncultured Tissierella sp. | reverse complement strand
ATCCCTAAGTAGGCAGCATTAGACTTAGGAGCTGTAGCCATGTATAGAGCAGCTTGAGCTAGTGGTATCCTTCCTTCTGGCATACCTATTACATTGACTGCGTTGAAGGCTGATACTGCAATGTTTAGTGCATTTGGGTCTGCATTACCTATATCCTCTGAAGCTGATATGATAATCCTTCTAGCTATAAATTTAGGGTCTTCTCCCGCATTGATCATCTTGGCTAGCCAATAAAGGGTGGCATCTGGGTCTGATCCCCTCATACTCTTTATAAAAGCCGATACGGTATCATAATGTTGGTCCCCATCCTTATCATATTTTACAGCTTTTATCTGAACTGAAGATTTTATAGCTTGTAAATCAAGATGAATTTCCCCATTTTGATCCTTTGGGGTTGAAAGCACCCCTATCTCTAATGAATTTAGGATCATTCTACCGTCTCCATCGGCTATGGTAAGTAGATAGTCAATAGCTTCTTCACTTATATTGACCTTGTAGTCTCCTAATCCCCTATCTTTGTTGTTAAGGGCATTATGAATCATCTTCTTCAAATTATCCCTAGTTAAAGATTCCAATTTTAAAATCATAACTCTAGAAAGTAATGCCTTATTGACTTCAAAGTATGGGTTTTCTGTTGTTGCACCGATTAATATGACTATTCCTCTCTCTACAAATGGTAGAAGTGCATCCTGTTGAGATTTATTAAATCTATGGATCTCGTCAATGAATAAAATAGTCCTCTTGTTATATAATTTTAAGTTTTCTTCTGCTCTATTGATTACTTCTCTTATATCTTTAACTCCTGATGTAACTGCTGAGAGTTTCTCAAACAACATGTTGGTTGTATTGGATATAATCATAGCTAGAGTGGTCTTGCCTGTGCCAGGAGGACCATAGAAAATCATAGAGTTTATTCTGTCTGCTTTTATTGACCGATTCAAAAACTTGCCTTCACCTAGTATATGGTCTTGTCCGATAAAGTGGCCTATTGTTTCAGGCCTCATTCTATCAGCTAAAGGGGCATTTTTCTTTAATTTTTCTTCCATGTTCAATGTAAATAAATCCATTTAATCACCTTACTTATTATTTATACTCTTTATACTATATTAGGAAATTTGATTAGTCAATTTAATAATAAAAAGCAAAAGCTAGCTTTTGCTTTAGACTATCTCTTTTTTAACATACTCTGAAGTCATTCCTCGCATAATTCCTATATATGCTAGTTTAAATTCTACAATATCTCCAATTTTATAATCATAATCTGTATCGGAAATATCTAAGATAAGATGGTCAGAAGATCCTCCTAGTACCTTTACACCTTTGTCTAAGGGGTATAATGAATCGAAATCCATGTCATGTTTACCTATTGCACATAGGGCCCTTTGTCGAATACCTCTGTCTACAAAAATAGGTTCATTGCCAAATGCATCTGTACCTATCTCACCCTCAGGAACTGATGGTTTATCTTTGATTTCTATTATCTCAACTTGGAGAGTAAAGGCATCATCCCTAGTTCCCTCTATGGTCTCCCCATAGGCAGTTTCGTTGCCAAGCATTAATGACTCTCCTAGTCTTAAATTGTTTAATCTACTATCTTTATAGTTACCTAATAGGTGAAGGCTGGAAGAATTACCACCTGAGAATACTTCCAGTTGAATATTATATACCTTTTCTATTTCTTCTCCTAAGGCCACTAATCTATTTAGATTATCATGGGTTGGTATAACACCACTATAACAGGTAAGGTTAGTGCCTAGTCCTATCAATTTTATCCCCTTCAAGGTTAGGACTTTGTCAACTGCCCTAAAGAGATTTTCTTTATGAAAATAGCCTTCTCTTAGATCTCCTAAGTCTATCATCAGAATTATTTTATGGACCTTGTTATTCTTTATAGCTGCTTGAGACAAGGCCCTTATGGTTTCAATTTCTGAGTTTAGTGATATATCTGCATACTCTACTACATCCTCAACATTGGATATCATTGGCAATCTTAGCAAGATTTTAGGAATATGAATATCCTTTAGCTTAATTAGGTTCTCAACCCTGGAATCAGCTAAAAAAGCTACACCACCATCTATATATGCCTTAGCAATTTCAGGCATGCCACAAAATCCCTTTGTAACCCCTGCTACTGATATTCCTTCTTTGTCACAAAAATTTACTAGGGTCTTAACATTGTCTCTAATGATTTTAGTATCTATTTTAATTTTTGGATATATCATGAGCTTATCATTCCTCCTTTAAATAACTCTTTAGTAGCTTTAAGGCTACTTGTGGATATTTTTTTGCCATTACTCCTAAAGATGCCATTATATAATCTTTGTCTAGTAAAATCTTCACTTCAGTATTGGGTAGTAATTCATTTCCCTTATTTGAATAGGGGATTGCCTTTAATATTGATCCTCCCTCTGAAAGTTTAGCCAAAGCACCACCTGTGCCTATTATATACTTAACCTGGGTCAAATCCTTACCTTGTGCTATGGTTTTCTTTCCACTAGGACCGTATATATCTTTTAGTCTTCCTCCATGTCTTTTTATAGCTGTTTTAGCTGCATGCAGGGTCATTATCTCCACAAATTTCTTCTCTAAGCATGTCTCTGGTATTGGCTTGTGGTTAGATATCAATTTTTCGACACCTGTTAATGTAATATTTAAATCTTGAGATAAATTTTCCTTGCCTATAATATCTATAATATTCCCTACATTGATAAAGACACCAAGATCACCTTCTACGCTTCTCTTGGACTTAGGCTCCGGATGGAGTAGGATTTTTGATATTTCATCACTGTCCTCTGTAACGGAATGGATATCTGTAGTAGCCCCTCCTACATCAATGGTGACTAAGTCACCTATATCACTGTAGAGAAGCTCTGAAGCCTCCATAACAGCTCCTGGTGTAGGCATTATAGACCCACTAACCATCTTGCCCACATTCTCCATCCCTTGGGCATGGATTATATGTTTTTCAAAGACTTCTTGTATTACCTTTCTTGTAGGCCCTACATTTAGCTCATCTATTTTGGGATATACATTATCAACTATATATAGGTCAGTATTATTCTTATCAAAGATGTCCTTTATATCCTCATGGTTTTCAATATTTCCAGCATAGATAATAGGGATATCAAGATTCAATTCCCCTATCATTTCAGCATTGTGAAGGGATGTGTCCCTTTCCCCATAATCTACTCCACCTGCAATCAATATTATATTTGGCTTTATCTCTTTAATCTTCTTTAAATCAGATTTTCTAAGTTTACCAGCTGTAACTAGACTTATATTAGCACCTGCGCCTAAGGCTGCTTCCCTAGCAGCCTTTACAGTCATATCATATACCAAGCCATGGACAGTCATCCTAAGTCCACCTGCAGCCGAAGAGCTAGCTAAGAGGTCTTTGTAGTCTATTGTCTCTATAGAAAGCTTTTTTGTCAAATCGTCAATTGCCTTTACTAGGCCAATGTTGACGTCTCCTTCTTCTACTGTTGTATTAGCTTGCCCCTGGCCTAGGAAAATAGGTTGACTATCTATATTATTGAAAGCATTGACTAGTGTTGTTGTAGAACCTATTTCTGCGACTAGAATATCAATCTTCATTTTCTATCTCTCTTCTCTTTTCAACTAGGAAGGTGGCTACCTGGGCTCCAGTAGTTCCCCTACCAAATCCTGCATCCATTCCAGCTTCAACTGCTAACTCATTTGAGACTTGAGTACCACCAGCTATCAATAATATATCATCCCTTATACCCTTTTCTATGGAAAGATCATGGAGTTTCTTCATATTCTTGTAATGAATATCATCATGGGAGATTATTGTTGATGAAAGTATAGCATCAGCATCTAACTC
>CAZXWU010000201.1:0-3852 GCA_964644495.1 uncultured Tissierella sp. | reverse complement strand
GAATTGTATTAGTAGAACTGCTCCCTTTTCTATTCGAAATTGTTTTGTTTGCCAATTTCACCGATTTGAGAAAAAAATTGTAATCAAAAGTAAATTTCACCATTTTAGTAATTGTTTTAAGGTTTAAAATTTAAATGAAGTAGTGAATATAGATAACAGATATTTAAATATTTTTGAATCTAAAGAGAGTATAGGATAATATTATCCAGATAAGTTTTAATAATCTGTATTAACTTTAACTTCAATACCGTTACCCTCTCTTATATTATCAAAGTTTGCAATATACCAAATACCCCAATTATCAAAAAGAATCTGCCCTTTTATCAAGTCTTTGTTTCCTGTTTCATCATAACCTCGTATGTATAAATGAAGACCTTCCATATACTCATCCCTAAAGTGATTTCCAAGATTAGGATGGTCCTTATTCAACATTTCAATATCAACTTTTCTCGCCTCTTTTAGAGCTTTTCTTTTTAAATCGATGTGCAGTTTCATATCACTATCATCTCCGTTAGTATATAAACCCACCTTCTTGTTAGTAATCTCAGTTGACTTTATTGCATAGTCTAAGGATTTTGTAAAATGTGATACATGACTCACTTTTGGTTTATCGAAAAAAGTATAATATGGCCAAGCAAAAGCTTTAGCAGTAGCAACAACTTCACCTAAAAGAACCCACTTTACAAAACCTTTATCTTTTGCATACTTCCAATTATAGTAGGGTACAAAAAAAAACATGGGGGTAATGTAGATATAAATTAGGGCTGTCAGAATAGAAGATTTAAATTTTCCCATTTCTTTATGTGTTTTATTAATTAATAATTTAAGTTTTACAAGCAGAATAATATATTATTACCTCAACTTTCTTACTGATAATTAAAGAGGAAGTTTATTTTTATATCTCAGCTAACTATTTATGACCTATTTAATTATAACACTTCATACTCCATTCCTTTCAGTAGTTCTTCCAACTGCCCACCTTCCGTTGCATATCCCACAACAATTGAATTACCCAATTCAATAATCGTTTCATTTTTCTTTTTAGCAGTTATACGGCTCACTCTTTTTACATTTTCATCAAAAGGACTTACAACTAACAGTCTATTCTCTTCAACAGCTTTCACAATTTCAGGTTCCCATTGTTTTTTCATGCCACGAGCAAGCACAACTACAAGAGGTTGTTTGCCACGAAGCAATATCTCAAACACATCTTTCTCTATTTGTGAGTGAATACCACAAACAATGCAACGACCCTCTTTTCGTTGTTCCTTTGCCCAATCGTAACTCTTAAGTACAGTCATTGCAGGAACTCTTCTTGAGCAAAGAAAAGCTGTTTTGTATTGATTTAATATATCTTTATTACCCCAAGTTTTCATTCTTCATCATCATTATCATCTTCGTCAAACAATGTTTTACCCATTCGATATTTAATATCGTAATTGATTATAAAGTCTAACTCTTCTTCAGTAAACTCATAGTGTTGAGCTAAAACTGTATCAATTTGATCGATAATAGATTTTGATTTTTTCTTTCTATAAACAAATGATTCTACTGTGCCTCTTGTAGCACTTCGAGTTGTTAGCTTTTCTTTATTTAAATCAAAATCATCTTCGAGCTCTGAAGATAAATCTATTATTTTTTGCGATTCAACGTAATTACATCTAAAAGAAAAAATCATATAATCTTTAATATTAAACATATCAAAGTTTAAAGCATAATACCACCAGTAAAGATTAGAATTAAGAAGTGCTGAAAAAAACTTTGAATTATATTTTGATAAAAAGGATGCAGCCTTATTACTCAATGATTTTGATTTAAACCCGTTATTTGTAAATATTATCCAGTATCTTGCTCCTGCAGTCCTATAATGAATCTGATTTTTATTTCTTCTTTCTGTAGTTAGATATTGTGAGATTTCTGTTTTAGAATTGAAATTTTTATAAATTGTTTTTTCAATTGGTTTAGATAAACGCCATATTCTATGATCTAAGAAGCTTTCGTTATAATATAAAGAATTAAACAAATCAACTCTTTGATCTGAATGCCATCTATTTATTTGTGTTGACATAATTCTATTACAAGCATTTTTTCTCGTTATGAAAACAGTTAATCGTTGATCAACACCTTCAAATAACTTAGAAGGACGAATTTCAAAATGGCTGTAATACTGAACACCTTTTTTCGATAATAATAACCTTAACTCGTGCATATTATTATTAGAAACAGATGTGAGTGGGATAATCATTCCCATATTATTATTATTAATTAGATTGTAAGATCTCTCTATTATAAATGCATATAGATTATTTGTTGGAAGTGTTTGATAATTCAAAATTTGATAGTTATCCTTTATTGATTTTTTAGTGATTTTGTCCTTTCTGCTATAAACAACATAAGGTGGATTCCCAATAATACAATCAAATCCTCCACTTCCTGCCACTATATGATAAAACTCTGCAAACCAATGGAAAGGTTGGTGTGTAGAGAGCCACTGTTTATACTTTTTGGGATGAATCTCAGCATCTATTCCATAATTAGTAGCAAGGTAGATGTTCAACTTGTGATTGAGACTGTTTAATCTTGTATTTAGTTCTTCTTTAGCTGCTCTAAAACTTTCTCTGCCTTGATCATTTGTAAGCTGAGCATCTTGAAAATGACGGTAAGCCTTGCTTACTAGTTTAAACTCTTCATTAAAGTCGTCAAGTTTGTCTTGTGCAAAAAGAGGCTCTCTCTTTTGTATAGTTTTAAGTAGTTCATTTTCTGTTGCAAAACCAATTAAAGTATTACCTGCTCGTATATTAAAGTCTATATCAGGCAGAGGTTCTAAGCCATAATTATCTTTGCGAGGATTGGGATCTACTGTTGCCACCAGTTTTAAGAACAATCGCAACTTTGCTATCTCTACCGCTTCATTCATTATATCCACACCATAAAGGTTGTTTAAAATAATGCTTTTGAAAATATAGTATTGCAAGTTGGGATGCTCGTCAGAGTTAATTTCATCAAGCGTATCTTCAAAAAATTTATACTTGCCTTTTTCTTCTGTTGCTAATTGTTCCATACGAATAATGCAACCTTCGTATAAAGGCTCTAGTATGTTGAGAGCTGCAAACAGGAAAGCACCAGAACCACAGGTGGGGTCGAGTATGGTTATCTTTTTTATAGCTTTAAAGAAATGACGAATAAACTCAGGGTCTGTTGTATTTTCTAAAAAGTCTTGTGCAAACTGTCGTATATCTAAATTGTAGGTAATAAAATCGTTTATCTCGGTTATTTCACCACCACAAATCTTTTCTTTTATTTCAGCATAGCGTTTTCTGCGTTCAATTAGCTCACGATACAATTCAGTTGGCAAAGCAATTTCTTCAGGAGCTTTTGTATTCCAGGTGTTTCTTATTTCCCACAAATGAGGTGAGGTGCTTTCTTGCACCAGCTCTTTTTCAAATTCGGGTTGGAAACCTGCTTTAATATCATTGGGTAGGTCGTCAAATAACCCTCCATCACTTGGCACACCTTTTTTTACTGCATCGTAAATGTAAGAGTCTCCACTTTCTTTAAGCATAGTCCACAACTCGCCATCTTCTTTAAATGCTTTTTTGTAATTCCTTTCAGTTTCATCAAAAAGAAAGGGTATGATGGTGTTTTTACCAATATAATCGGTTATATCCTCTTTGGTGTAGTAAGCTCCCATCGATGCCCTATCGTTGATATATTTTTCGAAGATATATCCAATCACATCGGGGTTGATATCTTTACCTGTTGCTTCAAACCGAGTATCGAGATGCCAGTTCCATTGATCGAAGAATCTGAATAGTTGCTCAAAAGCATCATCACTAATATCTATTGCATCAA
>CAZXWU010000200.1:0-3864 GCA_964644495.1 uncultured Tissierella sp. | reverse complement strand
GCCAAATACAATATAATTATTTGGATGAAAATAATCAAGCTACAAAATCTGGACTACAATTGGCAAATTCTTTAGGAATTCCAGTAGTTGTCATGGAGCCACTTCGTGGAGGTAAATTAGTTAATAATCTACCTGCAAAAGTCTTAAAAACATTTGAAGATTATGATGGAAAGAGAACACCTGCTGAATGGGCATTGCGTTGGATATGGAACCACCCAGAAGTAAATGTGGTGCTTTCTGGAATGAGTGATGAAGAACAGCTGCAAGAAAATATTAAGATTGCATGCGATGCAAGAGCCAACTCATTAAGTGTTAATGAACTAAAGATATTCGAAAGTGTAAAGAAAACCATGCATGAAAAGACAAAGGTTCCATGCACTAGCTGTGGATACTGTATGCCTTGTCCATTTGGTGTTGATATCCCAGGTTGTTTTGCAAGTTATAATGACAAATATTTGCTAGGGTTAAAACAAAACAGGTGGCAATATATGCAGACCTTAGGTGTACTGTCAAAGGAAGCATCCTATGCCTCAATCTGTAAAAATTGCGGTAAATGTGAGGAACACTGTCCACAAAAAATTCAGATACGGGAAGAATTAAAGATTGTTAGGAAGGAAATGGAATTACCTTTTTTTAAATCAATAGTAAGAATTGCACGTAAGCTAACAAGAGTAGAATAATAATAGAATAGGGACAAGAATAATAAGGGGGTATGGCAGAATAATGAAAAAGATTTTGAGTTTGTTTTTAGCATTTGTATTAATTGTGGGGATTATATTCTCACCTACAACAGATGTATATGCATCTAATGATGTCAAAGTAATGTTGGAGGGTCAAGAATTAATATTTGATGTTCCGCCACAAATAATTGAAGGAAGAACATTATTACCATTAAGAGCTATTTTTGAAGCCTTAGGGTTAGAAGTATATTGGGATCACGAAACTAGAACAATAAGAGGTACTGACGAAAATACAGAAATCATATTGCAAATAGATAATATAGATGCAAAAGTCAATGGAACAAGCAATATATTAGATGTGGCACCGCAAATAATCGAAGGTAGAACTTTAGTACCTGTTAGGTTTATAGCAGAAAGCTTGGATATGAATGTAGAATGGGTACAGGAAAGTCGGACAGTAAAAATTGGAGAAGCTGAAAAACTTAAAGTACATTACATAAATGTAGGTCAAGGTGATTCAATATTTATTCAGCTTCCAAATGGAGAAACCGTATTGATTGATGGTGGGTCCAGAAGTAGTGGTCAGATAGTATCTGACTATTTGCAGGATCATGAAGTTGAAAAGTTGGATTATCTAGTAGCTACACATCCTCACGAAGACCATATAGGAGGATTAACCCGTATTATAGAGGAATATGATATAGGAGAAATTTATCTACCAGATGTAAGCCATACTAGCCAAACATTCGAGAATCTCTTGTTAGCTATACAGAGTAAGGATAAGGGGATAAATAAGGCTATAGCAGGGAGTATGATATTGGATAAAGATGGGCTAAGTATAAAAATATTGGCACCAGAGGAAAATACAGATGTGAGGAATTTAAATAATTATAGTATAGTGTTGAGACTTGATTACAAAGATAATAGTTTTTTATTCACTGGTGATGCAGAGACTAGTTCAGAAAGAACAATGATAAGCAATGGATATGATTTAAATGTGGATGCATTAAAGGTAGGTCATCATGGAAGCCTTACATCAACCAGTGATGAATTTTTGGATATGGTTGATCCAATTTATGCGGTAATTAGTTGTGGCTTGGATAATAGATATGGACATCCAAATCAAGAAATTTTAGATAAACTAAATGATAGGAATATAGAAGTTTATAGGACTGATTTAGAAGGACATATTATAGCGATTTCCAATGGTGAGGATATTAATTTTGATAAAGCATCTAGTGATAAAATGCCTAGTACTGAAGCTATCCAATCGACTAGTCCAAGTAATAGTGACACTATAGAAGAAAAAATAAAATCTACAGATGAATCACCAATTACAGATAATATAGAAGAAGTATATATAACAAATACAGGAAGTAGATATCACAGGGGGAGTTGTAGCTCAGTAGGTGAGAGTAAAATGGCGATAAGCTTGGAATTTGCAAAGGATCAAGGATACGAGCCATGTGGAATATGTAAACCACAAAGATAAAAAAATTAGGATGGAGAATAATAATGAAAGTAATTATAGATAGAATTGAAGGTAAGTATGCAGTTTGTGAAAAAGAAGATTTAGAGATGATTGACATAGAAATAGAAAAGCTTCCTAAAGGGGTCAAGGAAGGTGATGTATTAATAATTGAAGGAGAAAATATTCAAATAGATAGTGAAGAAACTGAAAACAGAAAGGAAAAAATTAAAAAGTTGATGGATGATTTGTGGAAGTATAATTCGAAGGAATAGAAGCTCATGATAAGATAGATACTTCACAAAAGTCAAAGTTTGAGAATAGTTTATAGGGGTAACATTGACATATATTAAATTAACGAAAGGATTGATTAAATGGTAAGAGTTGGTGTGTTTGTTGGGAGTCTAAGAAAGGAATCTATAACTAAAAAGCTTGCAGCAAATGTTATGGAGTTATTCCCAAGTGGATATGAAACGGAATTTATTGAGATTGGGAATCTTCCTTTATACAATCAGGATTATGATGATTATGAACTTCCCGAAGAATATGTTAGCTTCCGTAATAAAATGAGAGAAATAGATGCGTTTTTATTTGTAACACCAGAAAACAATCGTTCTATCCCCGCAGTACTTAAGAATGCCTTAGACATAGGTTCCCGTCCTTATAGTGAAAATACATGGGGTGGTAAAACTGCAGCTATTATTAGCCAATCCCCTTCAAGATTAAGCGGATTTGGAGCAAATCATCATTTACGTCAAATCTTAGTATGTTTGAATGTGCAAGTTCTTCAACAACCAGAAGCCTATATAGGCAATTCATTAGATTTGTTTGATGAAAGTGGAGAAATTAACAATGATGAAAGAAAGAAATTTTTACAATCAGTGGTCGATGAATTCATTGAGTTAATTAAAAAATTTGAATAGGTTAAGTTAAATAACAAACCATCCCTATTGCTTAAGGATGGTTTGATTTTTTTCCATAGGCAAAACAATAAAAATAATTTTACATTAATACTACTAAATCTACTCATACTATTACTAGTAAAACTAAGGAGTGGAGTTATGGTAGAGATTATTAGAGGATCAAATGAAAACTTAGAACAATTAACTGAGCTAGCATTAGCCCTTTGGCAAAATACCGAAAAGGATCTTATAAAAAGTGATTTTGTTTATACAATTGGTCATTTAGATCATAGAGTATTATTAGCAAAATCGGATAAAGAGTATATAGGATTTATCCATATATCTATAAGAAGTGGCTTTGTTGAGGGAGCGGATAGAACACCTGTAGGTTATGTAGATGGAATTTATGTAAAACCTGACTTCAGACGAAAGGGTGTGGCAAAGGAACTATACCATGCTGGTCTTGAATGGTTAAAATCTAAGAAATGCACTCAGGTTGGCGGAGATATTGGGATAAATAATAATTTGTGTCCTGATTTTTATATAGGTATGGGTTTCAAGGAGGTCAACCGTAGAATTTTTTATATCAATGATATTTAGTAAATGGTATATAGCATATAGAATGAAAGTCCTTGATTAAATGAGGCTTCACATTTATTTATATGATTTAGTAGAAGTTAGTTAGCCCATCTGATAAAATGGAAATAACATCTATTTATAGGTGTATACTCTTATCATAATGGAGGTTACAAATTGAAAAAATATATTATTACAACAGAAAGTGGTTCAGATTTATCCAAGGAAATTATTGATC
>CAZXWU010000199.1:0-3867 GCA_964644495.1 uncultured Tissierella sp. | reverse complement strand
ACAATTGCTAATGCAAACAATACTAATGTAAAAGGAGTAAAATAAGCCTCTACAACAATTTTCCATAATGGCTTCTGGGTGCCATAATCAATTTCATTGTCCCCGTATTCTTCTCTTACCTGGGCGGCACTTTCTTCACTGTGTCCTTCTTCTCTTACATTAAACCAGCCTTTTATTTGTTCCATTGAGCTACTGGCTAAATCAAAATAATTGATTTCAAATAAATTTTTCATTATTCCCCATCCTTTCTATTTCTTTATTTGGGCCATGAAGATTTATTAGAAATATAAAAAGCCCCCACTAAAATTAGTGAGAACTTACTAAATATCCACATCAAGTATCAAATAATTTTGTATAGGAGCCTCTACCTAACAAATCATCTTAGATTTATTTTTCTATTATAAGCTTATCAATCATTTTAATTGGTGTCAAGGCAGTTAGTCTATAAGTCCTATATGATTTTTCAGACTTTTATGAATTTTTCTTTCATGCCTTCAAAAGAAGCATATATAACCGGGACAATGATCATAGAAAGAAAGGTAGTTGCTATCATCCCTCCAGAAACGGCTATTGCCAGGGGTGAAAACCTCTCTGACCCTAATGCCAGCTGCATGGCTAAAGGAAGCATGCCAGTTATACTAGATATAGACGTCATCATAATTGGCCTATATCTTGAGGTGACGGCTAACTCTACAGCCTCATTAACGGCTAACCCTTCATCTCTTTTTGATCTCACTACATCTAAAAGCAGTATTGCATCATTAATAACTGTACCTGCTAAGAGTATAAATCCTAAAAGGACTGGCATAGACATATATTTCCCAGTTAAGCCTAGTGCGGGAGCTACCCCTATAATGGCTAATGGAATGGTCACCATAACTGTAATGGGATGCAAGAAAGACTTAAACTGGGGCACTAATACTAAATATACAAATACAATTGCCAGTGCTAGTAAGAATATCATATCGCTCATTGAATCTCCTAGTTCTCTTTGCTCTCCTGCCAGCTCTGCTGAGTATCCACTTGGAAAAGAATGATTTTTAATTACCTTATTTATATCTTGGGTTATATGACTAAATGCCCTGGTATGGGTATACCCTAAGACGTTGATTGTAAACTGCGAGTCCTCTTTAGTAATTATATTGGCTCTTTCATTGATATGGACTGTAGCAATCTCTCTCAGCGGAACTTTGACCCCTATTGGGGTATCTATATATATATCCAACAAATCGTCTATGGATTGTTTATATTCTTCCATATACTGGACTGCAATATCCACATTTTTCATATCTCCAATATCCATATCTGTTCCTACTATTCCTTCTACCGAAGTAAATATTTGCCTTGCAACATCTGCATTTAAAAGGCCTAATTCTTGTGAACGAGCACTATCAATCTTTACATTTAGCTGGACATTATCAATATTAAAGCTTTTATATAGATTAGTAGTGCCTTCTATTTTAGCAATTTCACTTTGTAAATCCTCTGCCATACCATATAATATGTCTTGATCTTCACCACTTATTTTTATATCGATAGGTGCCTTAGAGCTTGTGGTGGCTGTACCACCTTGTTCTTTAACAACAAACCTTTGGATGCCTGGAATTTCTTCAATATCTTCTCTCAATTTCTCTTGAAACTCCCAAATTGTTTGCTCTCTTTCTTTTCTTGTATTTAAATTAATTGTCATGAGTGCTTGATTGGTTCCCATAACGCCAAAATCACTTAGCAAATTACTATCTCTTTCAAAACCTATTTGCGTATCATAACTAACTACATTCCTCTCTTTGGCTAACCTTTTTTCAATTTCAACCACAGCATTGGTAGTTTCTTCTAAAGAAGTACCTGCTTCCATTTCTAGAGAAATAAAGGTTACCCCACTATCAAATTCAGGCAGCATCTCAATACCATTGTTTTTTAAAAATAAACCACTGATTATCAGCAGTGAAAAGACGATTAATAAAACCATGGGTTTGGCTTTTAGAGATATTTTTAAAAGCCTTACATAAAATCCTAGTATCTTGTCCATTATCTTATTAAAGGGCTTTGATATGATTCCTATGATCTTATTTGTTTTCTTAAACTCAAACTTACTTAACATGACGGTAAATAAAGGTATAACTATTAAGGCTATAACTATTGATGCAGTAATTGCATAGATTAAGGTCAGTGATAAAGGCCTAAACATCTCTCCTACAAAACCTTCAATAAAGATCAATGGTAGCAATACTACCAAGGTAGTTGTAGCCCCTGCAATACTTGGCAATGCTATTTCATTTGTGGCGTCTATAGTTGCTGTTGTCATATCTTTACCAGTACCTTCTCTATGACTCATAATATTTTCAACAACAATCACTGAAGCGTCAACAACAAATCCTATACTCAAAATCAAAGCCGACAAGGTCACCATATCTAAGCTCATGCCTGTCAATTTCATCATTCCAAGGGTTGTCAGGAAAACTAAAGGCATTGACATGGAAACCACGATGGATTGACCAATATTAGATATGAAAAGCATGATTATAATGAGGGTAAGACCCATTGAGAAAAACACAGATGAAGTCATATTATCAACCATTTGGTTGGTAAATACAGAATCATCTTGGGCAACTTCAAGTTCTATAAAGGGATATTTTTCATCTAGTTCCTCTATGGCTACTTTGATATTCTCAACAACTTCTACTGTGTTTGCATCACTTCTTTTGGTAACTAATATGGATATTGCTTCTTGACCATTTAACCGATAGCTACTTTCTAAATCTTCTACGGAAAGGCTTATATTTGCTATATCCTTAAGATCAATACTATTGCCATCTTCTAAAGGAATTTTAAGCCTTTCTAGATCATCTATACTCTCCAGGCCTTCCTCAACCCTAACCAAAATCTCCTTATTATGATCAGTTAACTTTCCTCCTGGTGCATTCACATTATTCTTAGCTAGTATTGTTGATACTTGATTTAAGGTAAGACCATAGGCTATTAGTTTGCTTTTATCCATATCTACCTTCACTAGGGAATTGTATCCTCCAAACACATCAATAGAAGCAACACCATCTACTAATTGCAAATCCACTCCAATTTCATCCTCTGCTACTTGCCTGATAGTTCTCATATCTACAGAGTCACTTTTAAGACTTAAGGTCATAATTGGTTTATCTGACGTGCTAAACTTTAAAACCTTTGGTTCTTCCATGTTATCTGGTAGCTTATTTCTAATTCTACTAATAGCATTTTGTACGTCTATAGACGCTGCATCAATATCTATGCCATAGCCAAATTCCAGGGATATAATCGATATATTATCTTGGCTGGTAGATCCTACCCTGGAAATTCCTTCTAATTTCCCAAATTCATCTTCCATGGGCTCTGTAACATCCTTAACTACATCCTGGGCAGATGCCCCAGGGTATTGAATCATCACAGTTGCCATAGGGGCGTTAGTATCTGGCGCTAATTGGGTTTTCAACGTTACCCTTGAATACAAGCCAATCATCACTATAGCTATAGCAAGTGCTAAAACTAAATATTTATTTTTTAAGGAAAAGTTGCCTATATTCATTCTTGATCGACTCCTTTAAAGATATAAACTTCAGCATCTTGATATAGTTTTGATAGATTTTTAATAGCTATTTTATCTTCTTCTTTCAGGCCTTCAATGACTTCAACTCTTTCGCCAACAATCATTCCTGTTGTTATTTTTATTTCACTTACTAAACCATCATCGTATAGATACACCACATTTTCCCCATTGATGCTCCTCATAGCACTTTTTGGTATGACAAGCTTATCTTCTGCCTGATTAATTATAATATCTACTTCTACACTATTTCCTGAAACAAAATCCACTCCTTTGTCTAGCTGAATAGG
>CAZXWU010000198.1:462-3900 GCA_964644495.1 uncultured Tissierella sp. | reverse complement strand
GCGAAGAAATATTAACAATAGATAACTCAAATACAGATACAGTTGCATTTAGTATGGATACAGCGGGTAGTAGATCTACCTATATAGTTGGATTAGCAGCTATATCAGCAGCAAATGATTTGATAAAGAAAATAAAACATTTTGTTGCAGAGTTAAAAAACTTAAGCCCTGATGAATTGACTTATGAAAACGGTAAAGTTTACAAAAAAGATGATGAAAGTATATCTATGACGTTGCAAGACATTGGAGTTGCAACAACGTATGGAGGAGTATTTTTGATGGGAACTGGTGGCTTTTTACCACCGGTAGGTCCACCAAGAGATCCTGAGACAGGATTTACTGTTCCTAGTAGGTCATATTCGTGGGGTTCTACTATAGTAGATGTTGAAGTAGATGTTGAAACAGGAGTAGTAACTGTTGAAAACATGTACAACAGCTATGACATTGGTACTGTTATAAATCCGTTACAGGCTGAAGGTCAAGTTGATGGAGGCGGTATACAAGGTATCGGTATGGCTCTTTTTGAAGACTTATCTCCGTATTTCCCAGAGAGTATAGAAACGTATGCTTCAAACTATACTGATTATATTATTCCGACCTTTATGGATATACCTAAAAAAAGCGAGATTAAATTTTATGAAAACTATGATCCCTATGGACCGTTCGGCGCAAAGGGTTGTGGAGAAATGGTTACAAATACACAGACACCACCAATAGCTAATGCTATTTATGATGCAATAGGAGTATATATCGATTCCCTACCTATTACACCAGAAAAAATATTAAGAGCTTTGGAGAATAAAAAATAAAAAATATGACGGACAGGTACTAACCTGTCCGTACATTAGCATTTATTTATATTGACTTAGAATTATAGTATGAAGCATAATAAAAGGGACAGAAATTATGATAGAAGTAGCAGGTATATAGTATGCAAAGGATTGTTATATTTGGAGCAGGACAAAGTGGGAGAATGATAAAGAGGCTTATACAGGGTACATGTGAGTTATCTAGCTAGAGAATTAAATATATTGTTTAAAGAGCGGAAGCTATATCTTTTTGATACTTTTGCGGGATTTAATGAAAGAGACCTTGACCATGAAAGAATGCTTGGTAATAAGAAGGTATTAATAAATGATTTCAGTGATACAAGCATACAAGAAGTAAAAAGTATATTGCCATATCCTGAAATGGCTGTATTTTGTAAAGGTTATTTTCCGGATACCGCAAAAAGTATTGAAGAGGAAAAATTTGCATTAGTAAGCCTTGATCCGGATTTATACCTACCTACCCTGAATGGATTGAAATTCTTTTACCCAAAGCTTGCAAAGGGTGGATGCATATTGCTTCATGATTACAACAGTGCTCAATTTCCTTATGTAAAAAAAGCTGTTGATGATTTCTGCAAGGAATCAGATATTAAAATAATTCCACTAAGCGATTTACATGGAAGTGCAGTTATTGTATAAATTATAGGAGGGAAAAATGGAGTTATTTAAGGCATTGAAGCACATTAAAGAAAATAAAGAAAATATTGTTATTACAATAATTTCAGGTGAAAACAAGGGAAATAAATTACTATTATCCGATGGCGTTAAAATATACACAAATAATGAAAATTACAGTTGGGACAATATAATAAATTTAATGCCTCCTGATAAACGGAGCAAGATAGTATGTCTTAATAATGAAAAAGTGTATATTGAGCATATAAGCAAGGATTATAATATAGTGGTTTGCGGAGCTGGTCATATTTCCATATCTATAATAAAAATGTGCAAACTATTAAATTTACCGGTAACTGTTATAGATGACCGCTTAAAATTTATTAATGATGCTAAAGCAGCATGAGCTGACCATGTTATATGCGATTCTTTTGAAAAAGCTTTAAGCAGCATTGAAGGAAATAAATCTACATTTTTTATAATAGTTACAAGAGGGCACAGGTACGACCAAACTTGCCTTGAGAAAATTATAGGAAAAGAAAATGCATATATTGGAATGATAGGAAGCAAAGTAAGAGTAAAAAAGGTGCTAAATTATATAGAAGATAAGGGTGTTGCAAGAGAGAAGCTAAACAAGGTGCATACCCCTATAGGTCTGGATATAGGAGCTGAAACACCGGCAGAAATAGCAATTGCTATAATGGCTGAAATAATAGAAGTTAAAAACAAGGAAAGAGGATACGGTATATATTCAGAAGAGCTTTATGAGGCTATAGAAAAATATGAAGGTATCCCTAAATCATTGGTGACAATTGTATCAAGAAAAGGTTCTGCTCCCAGAGAAGTTGGTACAAAGATGTTGGTATTAAAAGATGGTACTATGGTAGGAACAATAGGAGGAGGCTGTGTTGAAGCAGATATTATGCAAGCAGCCCTTAGAGCTATGGATAATAAAGTAAGTATGTTAGTCCAGGCTGATATGACAGGGGTGGAAGCCGAAGAAGAAGGAATGGTTTGTGGAGGGATTATTGAATTATTCATTGAACCTATAGAGTAAATTATCCGGAGGTTAGCATGAGTTATAAAAGAGTGGGTGTGGTAATTGTTGCAGCCGGACTTTCTTCGAGAATGAATGACTATAAGCCACTGATGAAAATCGGAAGTACAAGTATGGTTGAAAGAGCAATTAATAATTATAAATTGTTGGGTATTGATGAAATTGTTGTAGTAACCGGATATAGAGACAGTGATTTAAAAAAAGAGCTTAGGGGAGAAAATATAAAGTTTGTACATAATAGTAATTATAATACTACAAAAATGTTTGATTCTATATGCCTTGGATTAAAAGAGATAGCAAAAACAATTGATATGATATTTATTACACCTGGAGACAGTCCCTTTGTTCAACAGTTTACACTTAAAAAGCTGATAGATATCATGAAAAATAATAAGTATAAATTGTTACAACCTTCATATGAAAGAAAAAATGGTCATCCTTTGTTAATAAGGTCTGACTTTGTGAATACAATATTTGCTCATGATGGAAGAATGGGAATGCAGGGAGTTATAGCAAATATGAACAAGGAATATGCAAATGTTTCATTTGCTGATCCAGGCATAATTCTAGATGCAGATACTGAACAGGATTTTAAAAGGCTGACAGAGTATAATGAAACAAAAGATTGTCCAACTTTTGAGCTTTGTAGGACAATTCAAGATTATTTCAAGGTTTCTGACAAGGTAAAGTCTCACAGTGATATGGTAGTAAAGCTAGCTTTAAGTATATGTCAAAAGCTAAGTGATAAAGGAATCAAATTAGATAGAAAACTTGTTACAGCATCATGCATGCTTCATGATTTAGCAAAGGGACATCCACATCATGCTGAAGTTGGAGCAAATTGGCTTATGGATATGGGTTATGAAAAGGTATCAAAGATTGTAAGGGAGCATATGGAGCTTAATGAAATATCTGATGTTATAACTGAAAAAGAAG
>CAZXWU010000198.1:0-452 GCA_964644495.1 uncultured Tissierella sp. | reverse complement strand
TTTGGCAGATAAGTTGGTTTTAGAAGATAGGATAACTACAATTCAAGAAAGGTTTTCAAAGAAAGAAGAATTGTATAGGAATGATGAAATAAAGAAAAGTGTAGTAGAAAAAAGGAAAAAGCAAGCTATGGAATTATATAATAGTATTTATTAGAATTGCAATATTTATCACTTGTAATTAATCAAAATAAAAAAGGCAAAAAATTCGGATAGTATAAAAATCAGAAAGGATGAGTTCATGTCTACAAAACCTAAGAAGATAATTGTTACAGCAGCAGTAACAGGAGGAATTCATACACCTTCAATGACACCCTATTTACCTTGTGGAATAGATGCCATATCTAAGGCTGCAATTGAGGCAGCAAATGCAGGAGCATCAATTGTTCATGTTCATGCAAGGCAGGATAATGGAAAACCAACATCTGACTTGGACACAATGGGGAAAATTTTAA
>CAZXWU010000197.1:0-3905 GCA_964644495.1 uncultured Tissierella sp. | reverse complement strand
GTCAAAGGAAAGATTCCTCCTAAGCTCGGAATGACAACCGAAGGATGACAAAATAGCATGTCAGCATCTATTTACTATGTCCAAATTTGTCAAATCTATGCTTTAAAAATAATTATATACTATTGTACTTTAATTCGATAAAAAAAGCAAACAATTTTTATCAAAACAACTGAAAAAATCCGTTTTGTCACCTTATCTTTCTGTTATTTTCTCTAATAATATCTTGTTCACTACTTGAGGATTGGCTTTTCCTCTTGTTTTCTTCATAATTTGACCAACCAAAAATCCTATAGCCCTATCCTTGCCATTTTTGAAGTCAATTATAGATTGCTCGTTTTCATCTAGGACAGTGTTAATTATCCCTTCAAGTTCACTCTCATCACTGATTTGAATCAAACCCTGATCTTTAACAATTTGATTAGGGTCCTTACCGTTTTCAAACATCTCTCTCAATACCTTTTTACCAGTATTGTTATTTATCTTTCCATCTTTAACCAAACCGATTAAATTAGCTAATGCTTTAGAGTCAAATTTTAGGGAGTCAATCTCTAAGTCTTCTTCTTTTAGTCTTCTGAGGACATCACCCATGATCCAATTACTTACTAGCTTTGTATCATTGATATTCTTTACAGTGTCCTCAAAGAAGTTAGCTATATCTCTAGATTGGGTCAAAACACCTGCATCATATGATTCTAAATCATATTGGCCTATGAACCTTTGTTTCTTCTCATGAGGTAATTCAGGCATATTGTTCTTTATCTCTTCAATAAAAGAATCTTCTATTGTAAATGGAGGAATATCACCTTCAAGGGCGTATCTATAATCACTAGCTCCTCCTTTACTTCTCATAAGTATGGTTTCAGCCTTGACTTCATCCCAACGTCTTGTTTCCCTTTCAGTATTTTCTCCTTTTTCAAGGAGTTCTATATGGCGGGTTTCTTCAAATTCTATAGACTTAACTACAGATCTAAAGGAGTTTAGATTTTTTATTTCTGAAACATTGGTCTTGTTTCCACTTTCAGTGTCCACCACGTTTATATTGACATCACACCTTAGAGACCCTTCTTCCATCTTACAATCTGACACTTCGATATATTTCAAAGTTGCTCTTAATTTTTCTAAAAATAATCTAGCTTCTTCACCAGAATTCATATCTGGTTTAGTAACTATTTCGATTAAAGGCACACCTGCCCTGTTATAATCCAATAGAGTCTCATTATTCTCCGTATGAATTTGCTTGCCTGTGTCCTCTTCTATGTGAATTCTAATTAAATTTATCTTTTTAGCTTCGTCCTCTAGTTCAATCTCAAGATAACCTTCATTACATATTGGATAATCATCTTGTGAAATTTGGAATCCCTTAGGTAGGTCAGAATAGAAGTAGTTCTTTCTATCCATCTTTATATAATTGGATATCTTACTGTTGAAGGCAGTTCCCGCCTTAACTGCATAGTCCAAGACCCTTTTATTAAGTATAGGTATGGCACCTGGGAGACCTAAACATACCGGACAACAGTGACTATTGGCTTCTCCACCGAATTCATTTGTACAGTTGCAAAATATCTTAGTATCAGTGATTAATTCCACATGTATTTCCAAGCCGATAATAGTTTTATATCTCAATTATCTCACCATCCTTTCAATAGCAGCACCTAAGTTTATCATGTCCTCTTCATTGAATTTATTTCCTATGATTTGGAAGCCTACAGGTAATCCTTCACTAGGTATAGGTAGATTCATAGCACATACACCAGCTAGATTGACTGCTACTGTAAACAAATCTGATTTATACATATCAACTGGATGCTTACTCTTTGTTCCTAGTTCAAATGGCAATGTAGGAGAAGTTGGTGTAAGCAATACATCACAATCTTCAAAAGCCTTTTCAAAATCATTTCTGATCAAAGTCCTTACCTTTAGAGCTTGAAGGTGATAATCCTCTGCATGGTCTTCCCTTAACATATAGGTACCAAGCATTATCCTTCTCTTTACTTCCTCACCAAATGCCTCGGTTCTTGATTTGATAAACAATTCATCTAGGGTCTCGTAGTCTTCAGCCCTATGACCATATCTTAAGCCATCATATCTAGCCAGATTAGCACTTGCTTCTGCATTTGAAGTCAATAGATATGTCTCAATTGCATACTTAATATGTGGTAGGGATATCTCTATCAGTTTTCCCCCATTTTCTTTTATCAAATCTATTGTTTTATGAAAGTTTTCTTTTACATAATCATCTACTTTTACATCAAATAATTCCTTTGGTACACCAATTTTGATATCCTTCAAAATATCTTTGTCTAAAATATTATATTCAAAATTTGGAGCCATGTCTCCATTGATAGAAGTTGGATCTTTTTCATCATATCCATTTAATATGGACAACATATAGGCAGCATCCAAGGTATCCTTGGCTAATATACCTATAGTATCAAAGGTATTAGCTAGAGGAATCAAACCATATCTAGAGATCCTACCATAGCTTGGCTTCACCCCTACAATGCCACAGAAACTTGCTGGTTGCCTTACTGAACCTCCCGTATCTGAACCTAGAGCTATGGCAACCTGCTTAGCAGCAACAGCGGCAGCTGATCCTCCTGATGAACCTCCAGGAACCAACTCCTTATTGAAAGGATTCTTTGTTGGACCAAAATATGATGTCTCTGTAGATGAACCCATAGCAAACTCATCCATATTCATCTTGCCTAAAATAACCCCATCTTCCTTTTTTATTATCTCTATAACTGTAGCATCATATGGTGGAAGAAAATTTTCCAACATCTTAGATCCACAGGTGGTCTTCATTCCTTTTGTAACTATATTGTCCTTGATACCTATAGGGATACCAGCTAACTTCCCTAGTTTTTCACCATTTTCTATCTTTTTATCTATAATATTTGCTTGGGCCCTAGCCCCTTCTTTATCAATTGTAATAAATGCATTGATTTCCTCTTCAGTTTCTTCAATCCTCTTGATATAGGCTTCCACCACTTGTCCAGCAGTCAATTCCTTGTTTGTAATCTTATCTCTTATATCCCTTGCCCTAATATCTAAAATATCCAAATTAATCTCACCCCTCTTAATCTACAACTTTTAGTATCTTAAAGTAACCATATTTTTCTTCAACAGTGTTAGCTAGGACGTCTTTTTGAGGAAGACTTGCTTTTACTGTATCATCGCCTAATGGTTCCTTGTATTCATTAACTTGGTAAGTAGGCTTCACACCTTCTGTATCCAAATCCTTAATCTTCTCGATTAAACTTAATACCCTATCAAACTCCCCAATAAATTCATCGGTTTTCACATCATCAAAATCTAATTTACATAGACTAGCTACTTGAGATACAACCTCTTTAGATATCATATAATTCCTCCTCTGAAATAAATTAAATCTTACTTTTCTTACATACTGTCATTTTTATGAAACGAAAAATCTATATTGAAATATAAACAAAGATCCCTCACCAAGGTACAGGATGACAAATTATGACTTAATTATCCCTTTTAATCTTTCCTCATCTATAATCTCAATTCCTAAATCAACAGCTTTAGTATATTTGCTACCAGGATTGGCACCGACTATTACAAAGTCTGTTTTCCTACTTACAGAACTTGAGACCTTCCCACCCATCTTGTCTACTGCTTCTTTTATATCATTTCTTGATAAGCCTTCAATGGTACCAGTAATGACAATTGTCTTATCCGTAAAGATTGATTGAGTCGTCTCGATTTCTTCATATATGGGTTTTACCCCTTCAGCCAGCAGTTTATCTATTGCTTTTAAAATTTCTTCATCTTGGAAGAACTCTACAATATTTTCAGCAATTATAGGTCCAATATCCCCTACCTGCATCAATTCATCCACTCTTGCCTTTTTCAAATTGTCCAGTGATTTATAATAATCC
>CAZXWU010000196.1:0-3916 GCA_964644495.1 uncultured Tissierella sp. | reverse complement strand
TATTTGCAAAGTGATCATCTATTATTATAAAGTCATTTTCATATATATATTGAAATCTTCTTTCCACACCAGCAAAATCCTTTAATCCAGTACAGATTGTCTCTAATGCAATATCATCAATCAAAGCAATAGTAATAGCTGCCATAGAATTAGCCACTGAATGGTAGCCAGGGATACCTAGTATAACTTGGAAATCTTTATCTATCAATTTGCCCCCTATTGATTTAAAGGGTTTATTAATTTTAACTGTAAATTTTGCCCTTCCCTTTAGTAGCTCCAAATCCTTGCAATATAAATTGCCTTCTTTTTTAGTTAAAGAATAAGTAATCACATTTGCCTTGGTCTTGTCTTGCAAACTACTTGAGTATTCATCGTCTAGATTTAAAACTGCATAGGCAGACTCTTTTGCATTTTTTATTAGGCTAGATTTAGCAGACCAATACTTTTCAAAAGTCCCGTGTTGATCTATATGTTCCCTGGAAAAGTTGTTAAAAGAAACAATATCAAAATCTATATCATTCACCCTATATAACTCTAAAGCCGATGAGGAAGCCTCCATGGCTACTTTCTCAACTCCACTTTCCTTCATCCTATAAAGATAGGCTTGTAAGTCTACACTTTCAGGCGTGGTCAATACTGAAGGGATTACTTCATTTCCAATTTTATTCATAACACTACCTACTAAACCATTCTTGTAGTTTCCTGTCTCGTATATCTTGTTTAGCATATAAGTTGTAGTTGTTTTGCCATTGGTGGCAGTTACCCCTATCATTCTCATACTTTTAGATGGATAGTCATAATAGGCTGCACTTAAAGCTGATAAAGCTATCCTAGGATTTTCAACTTTAAATTGAGCTAGGGGAATCTCCTCCCTAAAATCCTCTACAATAATAGCTACAGCCCCTTTTTCAATAGCTTTTTCAATATATTTATGACCATCGGTTAGATATCCTTTGATGGCAACATAGAGATACCCTTCCCTAATATTGTCTGTATGATTTGCAATTCCTTTTATCTTAATCTGGTCAATTAAGTGCCTACTATCTATTACATCTATCGATTTTATCAATTGGTACAAATCCAAGTTTTTGCCTCCTAACCTCTTAGCTTTCTTCCTACTTTATTCATCATAATCCCAAAATAATTGAATCCAGGTTTTGGATCCTTGAAACTCCATATTGCCGGAGCCTTTCTCTTGAATAAGGATTTTATTATACTAGCATGGCTTAATTGACCTTGTCTCGTATAATCCCTAATAGCCAATAAATCCTCATGTAAATATCTAAAGACTATACCCGTATCATAGTTGATTTCCTTTGTAGCAATAGGTTGGCCAACCATCTCTTTATATGCTATATAAGGGAAATTGATACCCACCTTATACAAGAGGCTATTCAAATTAGTTGTACGAGTATTTATCTCTATAAGGTAGTATTTACCAGTATCTTTATCTTTCTTAAATTCTATTTCTGCAAATCCCTTGTAAGCTATATCCTTGAAAAAAGGTGCTCCTATATCGTATAGTTCTTGTACATACTTCTGCCCAGTATAGACACTAGCACCAAAATTTATAGGATATTGCCTATACTTTTGACATGTCACCCAATGTGTAACCTCTGAGTTTTGATTCATATGGGCATCAAATGTGTACATATGATCATCAAATCCAGGTATAATTCTTTGAACTATTACATCAAGATTGTTTTCACTTGCTAATTTTAGACCTTCATCCAAGTCTTGCCTGTTATTTACATAGAATATCTTCTTCCTAAATATAGCTACAAATGAAGGTGAGTCTGTAGGTTTTATAATACAGGGATATTTGATTTCACTATCTATTTTAGAATAAAAATCCCCATCACTTGGTTTAACCGTCTCTGGTACCAAGATACCATGCTTAAGAGCTAGGCTATGAACTTTTTCTTTGTCCATGGCTTCAGTCCATAAACCCTTCTCAGTCATAGGGAAAAGATAATACTCCTTTAGTTGATCAAAATATTTGTCCATAAATTCCACATAGGGATCAGCACCAGGAAACAATACAGGCTTGTGATCCTGTTTCTTTGCATAGTCAATTAGAAATTCTAAAAACTTCTCACTCTCTTTCCTATAATGCGGCCCAATCAAATGATCTTTTACATATTTTGACTTAGCTCCATATGTTTCAACTTTATTGTAATCTATAGCAACTGTATATACACCCTCTGACCCCAAGCATCTTATGATACTTAAACCAATATAATAGTTGGACCCTAATACGACGGCTTTGTTATCCATGATCTCCCCTCCAATTCAAAATTCATTTTTCATCACTTAATACATTATCCCAATTGACATGATATATTTATCATTTCAATTGGGATTTTCATTGTCTTCTCTTATGACCATGCCTTCTTGTAAAAAAACAAAGAGTCCTGTCATTATAAATATATCACCTATACTGAGTATCTTTGCTAATGGATATGGCTCTGGAATCAATATAATATCTGCTAGATATACCAGTTTAGTGTCCTGAGTAACCCCTATATGTTTTATATCAAAATCACCGATAGGTAATTCTATCCCAATATTATCATTTATTCCCTTAATGCCATTTAATGATACAGGCATTTTACCACCATTTGCAAAAATAACTATAAAATTTAAGATTAGACCAATAAGAAATATCTTCATAGAGTTTTTTTTAAGATTTAATAAAAGACAGGCCATCATCAATATGTATGAAAAAATATGTAAGTAAAAGAAAATATTTTCAAATTCAAAGCCCAGTTTCTTAATTATAGATGATAAAATTTGAATACTTGCTGCAACCAAGAGTAAATACCAAGCTCTAATATCTATATTTTCTAGGTTCTTAAATTTACCCTTCCTTAGTTTTGCAATTATAATTGAAAGAATCGTTGGTTCTAAAAGCAAAGCATCATCCCCTTTATTCACTCATTTTAGCTACAAATACTTGTGCTAATTTAGGATGAAATTGGCTACCTGCATTCTTCCTTATCTCCTCTAATGCTTGATCTTTGGTCAGAGCTTCTCTATATGGCCTATCAGATGTCATAGCATCATAGGAGTCAGCTATAGCAAGTATACATGCTTCCAATGGTATAGAATCGCCTTTGAGTCCTTCTGGGTAACCCCCACCATCAAATCTTTCATGATGATATCTAACTATCTCTTTTATATCTTTAAAAAAGTCCATTTTGCTAATTATATCAGCACCTACACTAGGATGCATCATAATTTCTTCGTATTCCTCTGCACTTAGTTTACCTGCTTTGTTTAAGATATTGTCATTGATTGCTATTTTACCTATATCATGTAATACAGCAGCTGTCTTTATATTTTGTATCTTGTCTTGTGCCATGTCCATTGCTTCAGCTAATAAAACAGAATATTCCATGACCCTATTAGCATGTCCACTTGTATATGGGTCTTTAGCCTCTATAGTCTTGCTCAATGTCTGTATAGTCGATAGATAGAGACTTCTCATGTCCATATAAAGTTTAAAGGAATATCTAGCCAATAAAAGAGGTCCAAAGAAGAGTAATACTGCCCCATATCCATAGTCTAAATAGGCAATAGCTATGATAATACCTAAGGTACCTACAGCTAAGGAACTAAAAATTGTACCTCTTATATTTGAAATCCAAATTTTAGAGAATTTTTCTTTCTTTAAGATAGACATTAATACAGATATTATTGATGTATTGATAACCATACCTAACAACAATATAAAGATTGCATGAAAGAAATAAAACTGTCCAATTTGTCCACCAGTATATATATAGGCTATCCCCATAATACCTGTGCCTATAATGCTCTGTGAAACATTGAATATGGTTATATAAAATTGTGTATTAAATATATGATTACGTCCATAACCCGGGACATAAGGAAATCTAAACAAAAAACCTAG
>CAZXWU010000195.1:0-3925 GCA_964644495.1 uncultured Tissierella sp. | reverse complement strand
TTATATTTTGTAGATATAGATGATATAAGCAGTCTAGTTCCCATATTAGTATATTTTGATGCTACAGCTATGTCCATGGTCCTAATTGGAGCTACACTTTTTTATGAAAAACAAGAGGGAACCATAAGGACTCTTTTAGTTGCTCCAATAAGCAAAGGTGAATATATCTTAGCTAAAACATTTGCCAATATAACATCTAATTTAATCACACTACTTGTAATATATCTATATGGAAAGTTATTTAAGGAAATAAACTTAAATTTATTAGGATTAATAGGATCTGTAGTACTTATATCCTTTTTCCATTCAATGGTAGGGTTCGTATTGACATTCTACACAAAAGATTTCACTGATATGTTAATGGGAATGATGAGATATACATTTATATTTTCAATACCAGTTCTTTTAGAACAAATAGGATTTATTAAAAACGAAATAGTAGATAAAATTCTTTTCTTAATACCAACTAAATCAGCAACTATACTTTTAGAAGGTACTGCAGGAGAAGTAGATGGCTACAAAATTTTATTTGCTATTACTTATTTAGCCATCACATCATTGGTGCTCTTTCGTATAGTTATGAATAAATTAGGACAATTTCAAGTTAAGGAAGGTGGGGTATAGAATGTATACAAGCTTTATTAAATCAGAATTGAAAAAATGGAGCAGAGATTCTATGATAGGATTTATGCTCATATATCCCTTTGTAATTGGAATCATAGGCAGGTATTTTCTTCCTTGGATAGCTGGAAGATCTAATTTAAATCTAGATTTATATGCAGATTTGATACTTGTTATTCTAACACTAATCACACCAATTGCCTTTGGTGCTATATTAGCCTTTTCAATACTTGAAGACAGGGATGATAATATTCTAAAATCCATAAAGGTAACTCCATTGAGTATAAACAAGTTCTTATCCTTTAGAGTTATAACTGTATTAATTATGACATATTTTACAGTAGTCTTTGTTATGTGGTTTTCTAATATTGGTGATTTACATGCAAAGAACATATTTGCCATTGCCCTATTGGCATCCTTGGAAGCTCCAATGTATGGACTTTTGATTAATGCTTTTTCCACTAATAAGATTGAGGGATTTGCAGTTATGAAAGGAATGGGGATTTTTATATTGTTTCCAATAATAGCTTTATTTTTTATGGATAATAAGGAGCTTTATTTTTCCTTTGCACCAGGATTTTGGACAGCCAAATCAATCTCCAGTTTAATACGGGGGCAAGGAATACTGAATTTTAGCTATGAAAAATATTATTTTATAGGTCTTGCTTATCTTATATTACTAAATCTATTGTCCTATAAAATATTCACTAAAAGGGTAGAAATATAATTTTAGAAAGGTGATTATGGATACAATGGAAATGGATAGGAATAAGGAAAAAAAATTTGAAAAAAGAGAAGCATTAATAAATATAGCTATGAATGAATTTGGGGAAAAAGGATATGAAAATGCATCACTAAATAATATTTTATCTAAAACAGGAATTAGCAAGGGAACATTTTATTATCATTATAAAAATAAAGAAGACCTATATATGCAATTGTTAGATATTATAATAGAAGAGAAGCTAAAATTCATGAATAAAGAAGTGAATATATCTGAGGAAAATCATGGTATTTTTCATAAATTACAATTTTTGATTGAGGCTGGAATGAAATTTTCCCAGACAAACCCTACAATTGACAAATTTGCACAAAGCTTTATCAAGGAAACTTCCACTGAAGCCTATGAAGAAAGAATGCAAAGATACTTTCTATCTAGAAAGGAATTTTTAGAAGATATATTAGAAATAAACGGATTCAAAAGCATTGACTATATAGGAGATTTACTTGAAGAAGGTATCAGTAATGGAGAAATAAGAGAGGATCTACCTAAAGAATTTATAAAAAAAGTAATGAACTATACATTTTCAAATTTACGTGTATTAGCAGATGCAGAAAACCTCGAAGAATATGAAGTGGCAGCTAGGTATCTGTTAGAGATCCTTAAGAATGGCATAGATAAAAAGAATGAAGAAATATAATTTCTTCATTCAAAGCCTAACCATCATAGGAGCCATAATTGGGATTCCAGTATTAATAATAGGTGTAACTATGATAATTAAAGGGATTTTTTAGATCGATAAAGCTATTAATTTATAACTATGGGTAAAATTACTATATAGTAAGGAAAAAACCAAGGAAGTGATTATATGAAAAACATAGTAACTAGTAATTGGCTTAAAGAAAACATATCTGATCACAATCTAGTAATACTAGATGTAAGACCAAATCCAAAGGATTATGAGAAGGAACATATAAAAGGAGCTCAGTATGTATCCTTAGGAGCTGTAGCAGCAGGTAAAGTATCCGCTCATGGAGGTAGAACCCCATTACCTAATCTAGATGAATTTGTTGAGAATATGAAAAGTCTAGGAATAAGCGACACTAACCAAGTATTAATCTATGATGATGGGAATCTATCACTTGCAGGAAGACTATGGTGGCTATTAAAGTATATAGGCAAGAAAGGTGTATTTGTCCTAGAAGGCGGCATAGACAAATGGATAGATAGTGGTGGTGAAACAAGTAGAGAAATTCCAGTAGTAAATAAATCAGATAGTCTATCACTAAATATTAATGAAAAAATAAGAGTAGATATGGAATATGTAAAAGATGCTGTTAATTCAAAGGATATAGCTATAGTAGATGCAAGAGCCCATGAAAGATATACAGGTCAAGTAGAGCCACTAGATATAAAAGCTGGCCATATACCCAGTGCATTGAATTATCCATGGACAGATCTAGTAAAGGATAAAAAAGTAATACCTATAGATGAATTAAAGAGAAAATTTGAGCCATTAGAGGAATACGAAGAAGTAATAATATACTGTGGCTCTGGAGTAACTGCAACTGTACCTTATCTCCTTATGGATGAAATAGGACTAGAACCTAAAATGTACCCAGGAAGCTTCAGTGATTGGATCAGTTATGATGAAAATGAAGTGGTAGTGGGGGAGTAGAATAAAAAAATAGCAATTACAGTTCATATAAAAAGTAAACTCTTTTTTAGTTTCATAAAGAGCTACATGGGTAAAATTAATATAGATATAGGTGGTATTAAGTTTACTTATTATATGAAAGGAAGGTAAGATGTTATGAAAAATGTAAGTGTAATTACTGGTGGCGGAAGTGGCATGGGTTTTGATGTTGCCAAAATATTAGGAAAAAAGAATAAGGTAATATTAGTTGGTAGAACGGTTTCAAAACTTGAAAATGCAATTAGTCAGCTAAAAGCTGAAGGGATAGATGCAGAGGCTTTTCCAGCAGATGCAAGCGACAGGGAGTCTGTTAAGAAACTAGTTCAATATGCTAAAGAGCAAGGGAATATTAAATCTGTAATCCATGCAGCAGGAGTATCACCAAATATGACAGATGCAAGTAAAATATTTGATATCAATGCAGTAGGTACTATTGTTATAAATGAAGAATTTGTAGATGCGATGAAAGAAGGAAGTGTTATACTTAATGTTGCATCAATGGCTGCTCATATGATGCCAGAAAATCAAGTACCAAAGCAATTATATGAACTAGCATTTTCCAATCTTGAAGCTTTCAAAGGCGGTGCAGCTCAAATGTTAAATTCTTTACCTGAAGATAATAGAACTGGTGCCGCATACAGTATTTCTAAGAATTTTGTTAAGTGGTACACAGAAAAAATGGGTGTTAAATATGGGAAAAAAGGAATTCGTGTAATATCCATATCACCAGGAACCTTTAGAACCCCTATGGGTGAAGTTGAAGGTGAACAAGCTGCTTACTTTGCAATTAATGGGGCTTTAGGAAGATTAGGAGAACCAGAAGAGATTGCAAAGATGATGGCATTTATGGTTAGTGATGAAGCTAGCTATTTAACAGCAGTAGATAT
>CAZXWU010000194.1:0-3942 GCA_964644495.1 uncultured Tissierella sp. | reverse complement strand
TATCAATAAATTGATTTAATAAAGAAAGTAAATCATCTTGATTTTGATTATAAAATTTATCAAAATCAGTAGAAATATCACTAAAGTTTAATTGTTTAGCTGAAATTGGCATAAGTTTCTCCTTTCATTTTTGGTTTTAGTTTTAAATGTCTTGTTAGTATATATACCCAAAAATGGGGGGAACTTAGCCATTTCAATAAATTAAATGTAGTATTTATGCGAGTTGTAGAATTCTGCAACGAGCTAGAAAACCATTATATAAGGGGGACCTAAAATGTCAAACAATTTAACATTTGAAACATTATTATTAAGCCAAGAGGATGTAAGAAGTTTAATAAGTATGAAAGATATAGTTGAAATAGTAGATAAAACCTTCCAAGGTCTTGGAGAAGAAACGGTTATAAACCCAACTAAGGTAAATTTGGATTTAGGAGAAACAGCTACTTTCCCAGCATATGACGGATTTATGAATGCAATGCCTGCGTATGTAGGTTGGTCAGATACAGCGGGGATAAAATGGGCAGGAGGTTTTCTAGGAGAAAGAAGAAAACTTGGATTGCCTTATGTAACATCCATGATATTGTTGATAGATCCAAAGATAGGAAACTTTAGAGCTGCAATGGATGGGGCCTATATAACCAATATGAGAACAGGGGCTCAAGCAGCTGTTTCAATGAAATATTTGCATGATAGAAAGGATATAAAAATAGGTTTATTTGGTGCAGGAATGCAAGGACATACTCAAACCATGGCTATGGCAGAAGTATTTGATATAGAAGAATTAAGGGTTTACGATATAAACAAAGAAGCTAGTTTGAAATTTGCGAAAAATATGAAGGATAAAGTTAAGGGTGAAATAATAGTATGTGATACACCAGAGGAAGCAGCAAAAGGAGACGCAATAGTATGCTTTACCCAATCCAAGGATAAGTTTATTAAAGATGAATGGATAAAACCTGGAATGGTATTGTTACCAATGGGTTCATATCAAGAATGTGAGGACAATTTCATCCTAAATGCGGATAAAATAATAGTGGACCATGTGGGACAATGTCTACACAGGGGGGCATTAGCAGAGTTACATGAAGCAGGAAAATTAGCTGAAAGCGATATATATTCAACTATAGGAGAAGTTGCCTGTGGTAAGAAAGTTGGAAGAGAATCTGATTCGGAAAGAATACTATGCCTACCTATAGGAACAGGTGCTATGGATATAGCTGTAGCAGGAGAAGTTTATAAAAAGGCAGTAGAAAAAGGAATAGACCAGAAATTTACCTTCGCCTAATAGATTAGAAAGGAAGTTTAAATAATGGAAAAAGTTTACCAATATATAGAGGAACATCAAGAAGAATATATTGAAATATTTAAGAAATTTTGTAATCAACCTAGTATATCTACAGAAAATGTAGGTATTAAAGAGATGGCTCAAATGGTGAAGAACACTGTAGAATCTTTGGGGGCTGATGTAGAGGAAATAAAGACGGAGGGCTATCCAATAATATATGGTGAAATTGATAGGGATAAAGAGAGAACCCTATTATTCTACAACCATTATGATGTTCAACCAGTGGAACCATTAGAGGAGTGGAAAACAGATCCTTTTAAGGCCACAATAATAGATGGGAAGCTATATGCAAGGGGAGCGGCGGATAATAAAGGAAGTATGCTATCCAGAATATGTGCAGTTCATGCCTATCAAAAGGTATATGGTGAACTTCCCATAAATGTTAAATTTATGATTGAGGGAGAGGAAGAGGTAGGTAGCCCTAATCTTAAAAATTTTGTAGAGGAACATCCAGATAAGGTACAAGCTGATGGATTGGTTTGGGAAGGTGGAAGTAAAAATGTAGACGGACCCCTTCAGGTTGCATTAGGGGTAAAAGGAATGTGCTATGTTGAACTTCGTGCCAGGGGAGCTATTAGTGATCTTCATTCCCAACACGCGGCTATAGTAGTGAATCCGGCTTGGAGACTTATATGGGCATTAAGTACATTAAAAAATGAAAAAGATGAAATTCTGATAGAAGGATTCTATGATAATATAAAACCTCCAACTTCTGATGAAATGCAATTTTTAGAGGATATGGAGTATGACGAAGAAAAGATGCTAGAGAGTAGGGGACTTAAAAACTTTATAAATAATTTAAGTGGACTTGAATTAAAGGAAAAGTTTTTGTATGAACCTACCTGCAATATATGCGGGATAGAATCAGGGTTTACAGGGGAGGGCTCCAAAACAGTATTACCTTCCTTTGCAAAGGTTAAAATAGATTTCCGATTAGTATATAATCAAACCCCAGAGGAAGTCCTTGAATTGTTGAGAAAACATCTAGATAAACATGGGTTTGAAGATATTGAAATAGTATATATGTCGGGCCAAAATCCTTATAGGACAGATCCCCATAGCGCATTAGCTAAAACCGTAATAGAAAATGTAGAAAGAGTATATAATATGCCTCCGGTAGTTTATAGAAATTTGGGAGGTACCACAGCTATGTACGATATATGTGAGAAAACCAATATTCCAGCAGTGCTATTTGGAGTAGGGGATGATAATTCTCAAATACATGCGCCAAATGAAAATGTTAATATCAAAGATTATATAGATGGTATAAAGTTTACCGCAACAGTTATTCATGAATTTGCTAGAACCGAGTAACTTTACTTCCCCTAAAACATCAAAGGATGGACTGATTAATTATAACAATTATTTCACCCATCCTTTGATGTTTTAGGTATTTGAAATTTCACAATACTATATAAAGGAATGATTTTATGGATATAAGTATTTTTGAAATAGTAGGTCCAATTATGATAGGCCCTTCCAGTTCTCATACAGCAGGGATGGCAAGAATAGGCCTAATGGCCAGAGAGATTATAGGGGCTGAACCTATTAAAATTGATTTGACCCTTCACAAAGCAATACAGTATACATATGTTGGCCATTGTACTGACGTGGCCCTTATAGGTGGGGTTTTAGGAATTGGTGAACATGAAGATGGAATAAGAAATTCTATTGAAATAGCCAAGGATAGAGGAATACCAACTAGTGTTAGCTTTTTTCCTGACACCTCATTAAATCCAAATACAGTACAATTAGATATGGTTATGGAGGATGGAGAAAAATATGTGGTACGGGGAATATCCGTTGGCGGAGGTAGTTTAATAATTTCTGCTATTGATAATGTGGAAATCACCCTCTCTGCTTCTGAATACCATTTTATTGCCTGGTCCAGAGAAGATATATCCCCACAGGTTGAAAGAATCGATAAATATGTAAAGATTGAAAAGGCAAACAAAGATGGTCTTTATATTACCAAAATAAGTTTTGATACAAATCCAGGTGCTGGTATTGTCAAACTTTTGAATTCCTGCAAGGGAATTATAAAGAGTCGCCTAATTTGTCCAGTATTATCCTATGGATTTATAAAGGATAGTAAACCTCTATTTACTTCCTATGAAGAGATGGTAAAGATGTCACAAGAAACAGGTAAAAACATGGCTCAATTGGCTATAGATTATGAAGCAAACCGTTCGGGAAGGACCCAATCTGAAATAATAGAACAGATGAAGCTACATCTTTCTGTAATGAAGGAGGCCGCCCATAAAGGATTGGAAGAGGATATTAAACTCAATTTTGGTTTGACCTCCGGCAGGGATGGAAAGATGCTAGCAAAGGCATATAGGGAAGGAAAAACCCTTAGCGGTGGCATAGTTGCCGAAGCCATTGCCAATGCATTGGGTATTATGGAGGTAAATGGTTCCATGGGTAAAGTAGTTGCCGCACCAACGGCAGGATCTTGTGGAATTGTACCAGGATGCCTTTTAACAGCCCAGAAGGAATATGGTTATTCAGAGGATGAGCTTATAGATGCTTTATTAGTCAGTGCTATTACTGGCGTTATAATGGCCCATAGAAATGCATCCTTTTCCGGTGTAGTC
>CAZXWU010000193.1:0-3987 GCA_964644495.1 uncultured Tissierella sp. | reverse complement strand
CCTTGTTGTTTTTCATAAATTCTATTTCATCCATTTCGATGGATCTGATACCTACAAAGTATATGTTATCCGAGCCATTTACCTTATCTAATTCTGTAGCTCTTCTTGCAGGACATGCGTGAGATAGTTTGCTATCATCATAATCATAGCATAAGTCAAAATGAGCATCTATGTGTATAATGCCCAAATTATCATCTAAAGACTCGTTTAACCCTTGGTATACAGGTATGGAAACCGAATGGTCTCAACCTAGCATTGTGAAGAATTTCCCTGCTTTAACTATTTCTCTTACCTTATCTTTTACTTCTTTAAATAACTCTTCTTGATTTTGATTGTCAAAGTCCCCTAAATCTAAGATATTTACATCCTCTAAAAGTTCGAAATCTTCTGTTGTAGGTGTGATGGAATAACTAATTTCTCTTATATGTCTTGGTCCATCAGCAGTACCTTTTCTAACTGAAGCTGCTTTATCAAATTCTTGTCCAAAGACTACTATATCAGCATCCCCTATTTCTATACCTGGCTTATTAAGTCCTGCCCACAATTCTTTTTCTAAAATCATTTCTTTTGTTGTTTTCATAAAATTCCTCCTATTTTATTATTTGAATCATTTAACAATTTACTGTCATCTGTTTTTGCAACTGAATATCCTGCAAATCCTGCCACTATAGAAGCAAGTGGTGATAATATATTGAAAAAGCAATAAGGTAAATATACGAGAGTAGGAACTCCTAAAGTTGTAGCCACAAAAACCCCGCAAACATTCCAAGGTACTAAAGCTGATGTAACTATCCCTCCATCTGCACTACACCGTGATAAATTCTTAAGATCTAATCCTCTGTTTTCAAAGGCGTCTTTGTACATTCTTGATGGCAAAATAACAGCCAAAGCCTGATCTCCTGTTAAAACATTGACCATTACGCTAGTTGTAGTCGCTGTAGCAATAAGTGAACCATCACTATTTACTATACTAATAATTTTCTTTATTATAACTTCAAGCATATCTGATGTTTCTAAAATACCTCCAAAAATCATCGCGCATAATATCAAAGATATTGTATACATCATACTATCTAACCCACCTTTAGTAAGTAGATTATCAATTATTTCTAATCCTGTTGATGAAACATATCCAAAGTGTGCAGCGTCAACAATTTCTACTAAACTGGCATTTTGTACAACTATAGCTGCTATACTTCCTACTAAAACACTTATGATTAATCCAGGTATAGCCGGCATTTTTAGTATTACAACTACAATTATTACAGCTGGTACAAGTAACAAAATAGGACTAATAACAAATTGTGCTTGTATTCCATTTATTATTATATCAATTTGACTATAATCCATAATTGCTAAACTATACTTTCTACCTACGATATAAAACAAAACCACAGAAATTAGAAGCGTAGGTATCGAAGTATACATCATGTGTTTTATATGGTCATAAAGATTTACTCCAAGTACACCAGAACCCATATTTGTATTATCAGATAAAGGTGATACTTTATCCCCAAAATACGCACCTGAAATAATTGCTCCTGCGGTCATTCCTACAGGGATTCCTAACCCTTGACCTATACCTATTAATGCTACTCCTATAGTTCCTATAGTAGTCCAAGAACTACCGGTAGCAATTGATATTATAATGCATATTAGAAGAGTAGCTACTAGAAAGATTTTAGGTGATAAGATCTGCAAGCCATAATATATTATAGTAGGCACTACACCAGCTAATATCCAGATACCTATGATCATTCCAATTACCATTAATATTAAAATTGCTTGCATAGTTAAGCCTATAGTATTCAATATGCCTTTTTCTAATTGATCCCATGAATAGCCCGAAAGCATAGCTATTACAGAAGCTACTATTGATGATGCAATTAATGGAATCGCCGAATGACCATTACCATACATGTTATTTAGCAACATAGACACTATTAAAAATAATATTGGTATTATTGCTTTACCAATTGTCATATTCTTTTCCTTTTTCTTTGTATCCATAATTTACTTTCTCCTTTTTTAAAATTTGAAATTTTTCCACAACCTTATATGCGCTTATAAGTACTAGTTATAAATAAGCAATATTCATGCCAAAAAAACAGAGCTTTAAAATGGATGAATTCATTTTAAAGCTCTCTTAATATAAAAATATTTTTACATTATCAATTTTGTTTCATAAAAATATTTTTATATTAATTGTTAATACTTAAGATTATATTTTTTAATTTTATATTGAAGTGTCTGAGGAGATATTTTTAATATTCTTGCTGCTTCAGCAGCTGATTTCGCATACTTTAGTGCCCTTTCTATTAAACTTTTTTCATATATTTCTAAATTTTCAGGTAATGAATTTTGAAATATCATTTCTTGATTTGTGTTACCCCGCTCATAGATGTTTTTTTTACTGATGGGTATTTCTATTTCTTGATATAGATAAATAGGTATATCTTTTGTTGTTATAACATCTCCGTCTAATAAATTAAATGCTGATTCGATTACATTTTTTAATTCCCTTACATTACCGGACCAACTATGATTAATTAATATATTTTTTACCATTTCTGACATACCCTGAACCTTTTTACCCATTAAACTATTATATTTATTAATGTAATAGTCTGCTAATAAAATAATGTCATTTTTTCTTTCCCTTAATGGAGGTATTCTCATCCTAACAACCGATAATCTATAAAACAAGTCTTCCCGTATTATATTTTTTTTGAGTGCTGACTCAGGACTAATATTCATGGCAGACACTATTCTTACATCTACCTTTATATTTTTCGAGTCACCAAGTCTTCTAACATAGCCATCCTCTAAAACTGTGAGAATTTTAGCTTGAAGATTCATATCCATAGAATTAAGCTCATCTAAAAATAACGTGCCCCCATCTGCGATTTCAAAAAGGCCTTTTCTATTTTCTGCTCCTGTATAAGCTCCCCTCACGGTGCCAAAAAAGGTGCTTTCTACTAGGTTTTCAGGGATTGCCGCACAATTCTGAGAAACAAAAGGTTTATGTTTTCTATAACTTTCGTAATGTAGCGATTGCGCTACCATATCTTTACCAGTGCCAGTTTCCCCTTCTATCATTACAGAAGAATTAGTATATGCAATTTTTCTTACTTTTTCCTTCAAATTTATAAGATGATAATCTTCGGTAATTATATCGTCTAAGCCACAGATATCGGTAGATTCTAATGGCAAAGTACCTTTCATAGCTTTTTCGTACTCTTCTTTTGTTATTATTTTAGAAACCTCAACTACCCCAAAAACCTTCTTATTTTGGATTATTGGAAAATCAGAAGATTTTAAATAATGTTTTTTTTCTTTCCAGTCAGTTAATTCTTGGTAAACATTATATATCTCTTTAGCAGTACTAAGTGACTTAAGTATAGAGCTTTCATGATAATTCAAATCAGGATACACGTCTAAAATATGCATTCCTGTAATATCTTCATTTATATATTCTTTTGTTTCCGGACAATATATTACAGAATATTCAACAATTCCGGAACTATTAATCATGCAAATGTAATCAATGTTATCATAATAATTAACTGCTTTAGCAAAAACTTCTTTAAGCACACAATCACCTCAACTTGAATATAGCTCTTACATCTTATTATAACACACTTATTTCCATTATTGGATGATAAACTTTGATAGTCAAAAATATAAACTTTGATAGTCAAAAATATACGTTGACAACTTGGATATTATCAAGTATTATAAATAAAATATTTTAAAGCGTTGAAGCAGAGAAAAGTATTTCAGAGGTTTACAGAGAATTGGTGGTGGTGAGAGCCAATGGCTGAGAAGTATAATATACACTGCTGAGCAGGTTTGTTGAAAGGACGTCCCAGTAGACAAACACGTAGGCCTACGTTACAGGATTAGAAGTTGTTAGACTTCGAAGAGTGATGATTTTATATCATAATTAGGGTGGTACCGCGGAATCTTTCGTCCCTATAAGCATAT
>CAZXWU010000192.1:0-3992 GCA_964644495.1 uncultured Tissierella sp. | reverse complement strand
TAACTTTGGATCAATAGATGGGGATAGAGCCGCAGCTATGCGTTATACAGAAGTCAAGATGTCCAAGTTATCAATGGAAATGCTTAGGGATATAAAAAAAGAAACTATAGATTATATGCCAAACTTTGATGAAACATTAAAAGAACCTAAAGTATTACCAAGTAGATTTCCAAATTTATTAGTTAATGGTTCATCAGGTATAGCTGTAGGTATGGCAACAAATATACCACCACATAATCTTAATGAGGTAATAGATGGTACAGTAGCTCTTATAGATGATCCTGATACAAGCGTAGAAGCTTTGATGGAACATATAAAAGGTCCTGATTTTCCAACAGGTGCATTTATACTTGGTAAGGATGCCATAAAATCCGCCTATACAACAGGTAGAGGCAAGCTAAGATTGAGGGCAGTTGCAGAAATAGAAGAAAACACAAAAGGTAGAAACAGGATAATTATTAATGAAATCCCATATCAAGTCAATAAAGCAAATTTAATAACAAAAATTGCTGAATATGTTAGGGAAAAAAAGTTAGAAGGAATTTCTGATTTAAGAGATGAATCCGATAGAGATGGTCTAAGAATAGTAATTGAGTTAAAACGTGATGCTATTCCTAATATAGTACTTAATAATTTATATAAAATGACTCAAATGCAAGTAACCTTTGGTGTTATTATGTTGGCATTAGTAAATGGAGAACCTAAGGTTCTTAACCTAAAGCAAATGTTAGGTCATTATATTGATCATCAAAAGGAAGTAATCACTAGAAGGACAAAATTTGATCTTGCAAAGGCTGAGGATAGGGCTCATATTGTTGAAGGTTTAAGAATAGCCTTAGATAATATAGATGAGGTTATCAAAATAATCAGAGGATCTAAAGATGATTCAAGTGCTAAGGAAAACTTGATGGTAACTTTTGGCCTATCTGACAAACAATCACAAGCTATATTGGATATGAGACTTAGAAGACTTACTGGCCTTGAAAGGGATAAGCTAGATGAAGAATATAAAAATCTAATTATAGAAATCAATAGATTGAAGGATATACTAGCCAATGAAAGAATACTAAATAATATTATAAAAGAAGAGCTATTAGAGATTAAAGAAAAATACGGTGATAGAAGAAGAACCAGAATTATTCCATCGGCTGGAGATATTGATATTGAAGATATGATAGCTGAGGAAGATGTAGTTATAACCCTTACTCGTTATGGTTATATAAAGAGAATGCCTGAAAATACCTATAAGACTCAAAGAAGAGGTGGTAAAGGTATAATAGGACTTACAACAAGAGATGATGATTTTGTAGAGGATTTATTTATAACATCTACTCATGATATGATACTATTCTTTACAAATAAGGGTAAGGTCTATATGATGAAAGCTTATGAAATTCCTGAAGGTGGAAGACAGGCAAAGGGTATAGCCATCGTTAATCTATTGACTTTAGAAAAAGATGAAAAGGTAACCGCTGTTATCCCGATAGAGAACTACAATCCAAAGGAAAATCTATTCTTTGTGACAAAATATGGTATTGCTAAAAGAACTGAATTATCCCAACTTAAAAACATCAGGAAAAGTGGAATTATAGCAATTACACTTAAAGACAATGATGAGTTGATTGCAGTGAAGAGAACTGATGGAAGTAAGGATATAATAGTTGTGACAAAAAAAGGAATGGCCATAAGGTTTGATGAGGAAGATGTTAGAACTATGGGTAGAACTGCTGCTGGTGTTAAAGCAATTACATTAAATGATGATGATGCAGTTGTAGCTGTAGAGCTAGCAGAGGATAAGCAGTACTTAGTAGTGGTTACTGAATTAGGATTTGGTAAAAAGACTCCAATAGAAGACTACAGGACTCAGATCAGAGGCGGTAAAGGTGTGATAACCTATAATATTAAAGAAAAAACTGGAGATGTTGTATCTGCCAAGGTGATTGAAGTTGAAGATGATATAATGATGGTATCCTCATCAGGTATAATCATTAGATTAAAGGGAGAAGACATATCTACAATGGGTAGATCTACCCAAGGCGTTACACTTATGAGAATGAAAGATAATAGAGTTGTGGCAGTGGCAAAATGGATAGAAGAGTAAATCATATAAGCTAGGGGAAACCCTAGCTTTTCTTTATAATCCATATATATAATCGATAAGCTAGAAAGGCTAATTAACTTATATTAAGAAAGGTTTTTTACTTTACATTAATAGTTTTTTATTATAGAATTAATTAAGTATACTATAAGAAGAAGGGATGTGTTTTAATGTCTTTAAAAGTAGATATAAGGTTTGAGGAAGGTAATAAACAGATAGTCGTATTACCAGAAGGAGAATTAGATATATATACATCTCATAGTTTTAAAGAAGAGGTATTAAATTCTTTTAATAAGAAGCAAGGGGATATATCTATTGATGGATCAAAATTGGACTATGTAGATAGTACAGGATTAGGGGCTTTAATAAGTATTTTAAAAAGCGTTAAAGATACGGGTCACAAGATAATAGTTACTAATCTTAAACCTAACATTAAGAAATTATTTGAAATTACAGAATTAGACAAGGTATTCACTATTAGGGGTGAAGATAATGACTAAAGATAATATTAGTTTAAGTATTCCTTGTAAACCAGACTATATAAGTGTGGTAAGGCTTACTACATCGGCCATAGCTAACAGTATGGGCTTAAACATAGATGAGATTGAAGATATTAAAGTATGTATAGGTGAAGCATGTGTCAATGTCATCAATCAAAATTGTAAAGATGAAATCCATATTGAGTATGAAATACAGGAAGATAAGTTAACAATAAAGGTTAACAATGTAACAAATGAAATAATAGATGATAATGATTCAGAGGATTTTAGAGGGGCAGAACTAGGCTTATTTATAATTAATTCATTAATGGATGAAGTCAAATTTAATGAACAAGGTATAAATATGATTAAATATATTGAATAAAGGGTGTGGTAGTTATGGTAAATGGCAACTACAAAGATACTGAAAACAAAAAGAATATTGAAAAAGAAGAAATAAGAGCCCTTTTTAGAAAATATAAGGAAGACAGAGACAAAGAGACTAGGGATATATTGATAGAAAGACACCTTTATATAGCAGAGATACTTTCAAAGAAGTACACCAACAGAGGGATTGATTATGAGGATATTTATCAGGTAGCATGTATAGGCCTTATATATGCCATAGATAGATATGATATAGATAAAGGTTTTGAGTTCTCTAGTTTTGCTACACCAACAATTATTGGAGAAATTAAGAAGTATTTTAGAGATAAAGGTTGGACAATTAGAGTACCAAGAAGGATACAGGAATTGTCCAAAAGAATTAACAATTCCAGGGTATACTTGAGCCAAACCCTACAAAGATCACCAACAGTAGAGGATATAGCTGAGTATCTTGACTATACAGAAGAGGAAATTCTTGAAGCCATGGAAGCAAGTAAAGTATATTCACCACAATCTCTAGATATAACCTTTGATTCTAATAATGATGATAAAGATATAAACTTATCGGATCTAATAGGTGAAGAGGATCACTATTTCAGTAAGATAGAAAATAGTGACTTTATAATAAAGACAATGGATATTTTAAATAAGATGGAAAAGCAAATATTGATTGAAAGATATTTCAATAAGAAAACACAAGTAAAGATAGCTGAGTCCTTAGATATTTCTCAAATGACAGTGTCCAGGATCGAAAAGAGAATACTTGAAAAGCTTAGAAAAGAAGCAGAAAAGACAATGATAATGTAAAAAAATTTATATAAATAAAAAGTCTTGACATTTATAAACAAAGATTGTATGATATTAAAAGTTGGCTCAAGTAATAAAGAAATGGACAAGCCAATAAAAAATTAAAAAAAGTAGTTGACATAATCCAAAAGATTTGTTATACTATAAAAGTTGCCTCAAAAACGGGGCACAATGAACCTTTGATAATTGAACAGTGTGAAGTACTTTGAATTAAAACATTG
>CAZXWU010000191.1:0-4011 GCA_964644495.1 uncultured Tissierella sp. | reverse complement strand
TATCAAATGTTGACTGGGAAAGTCTTTTCCCGGAAAATGAAGATGATAAATTGGCACCAAGGCCCCTGTACAACATTGCAACTCAAACAGCTATACAACCAGGTTCAGTATTCAAGATGGTTACTGGCTTAACAGCACTTGAAAAAGGCCTAGATCCAAACACAAAGATCCAGGACATGGGTAGAATCGACATAGGAGCTAGTCAATTTAGATGTCTAATCTGGACTAATACAGGTGGGACACATGGTTGGGAGAACCTATATGAAGCCTTAAGGGATTCATGTAACTACTATTTCTATACCTTAGCTATGGGCTATAATCAAAAAACTGGTGCAAATATAGGTGTAAAGATAAACATAGAAGACATAGCAGAAATATCAAAAAAACTAGGTTTGAATGATCCACAAAGAAAGCTAATAAATACAAAAGCCCTACTTAAATCCTATCTAAATAATAATATTGAAAAATATTTTTATGAGGATTTTGTCTATGATGAAAAATATAAAGCAGAGACAATAGAAGAGATAGTGTCTTGGTTAGAATATGAAAATCCATTAACCAGAGGACAGGTAGTCAGCAAATTAGAGGACTTGGGTATTAATGCTGAGTTAAGGTTAACCCGAGAAGATGGAAGGCTGGAAAGGGAAGGCCTAGCAGACATGATAAAATATACCTACATCAACTTTGCAGGATGGAATATTACAGACACCCTAAATGTCACCATAGGCCAAGGAGCCAATGCATTTACCCCTATTCAAATGACCAATTATATAGCAACAATTGCTAATGGCGGCTATAGACACCAGTTAACATTAATTGACAATATAAAAAACTATGACAATTCTGAGACACTATACGTCCATGAATCAAATCCGGAGAGGATTGAGCTAAATGATTATGAAAATCTTAATCATATTAAGCAAGGTATGAAGCTAGTCTCTGAAAGTGGAACGTCTCGTAGGGCATTTCAGAATTTCCCTATTGAAACAGGTACAAAGACGGGAACTGCACAGGTAAGTGGAATCAATCCTACAACAGAAGATGGCTATGATGACTTCGCTTGGTATGTGGGCTTTGCTCCTTATGAGGATCCAGAAATTGCTATAGCAGTAGTTTTATTCCAGGGGGGTACTGGAGGGAATGCGTCTCCAATGGTAAGGGAAATTATGGCAGAATATTTTGGTTTAAATAATTCAAATGTAAATGATTCATTACCATATGATACCTTTATTACAAGATAATGTCGAAAAGTATGGAATAATGTTGAGATTTAATATATCATGTAATATATATGATTAATTTTCTTTATTAAATGGAGGTAATTAAGAGGTGAAAAATGATATAATTGCCTTTAGAGGAGTAAAAGAAGGTGTATATTTAGAGGTTCAAGGTTCAGATATGGACAAGATTAAAAGCCAACTTAAATCTAAGATACTGAAGTCACCAGGATTCTTTCAAGGTGTCAAGTTCCTTGGAATAAAAGGTGAAGACTTAAGCCAGGATGAAATTCTGGAAATAAATCTTATCCTAAAATATAAATTTGATTTTGACCTTGATTTAGAGGATGACTTAAGGAAAACAGTGACAAAAGCTGATAAAACATTAAGTCTTTCTGAAGAAGGTATGACAAAATATTTGCATGGAACACTTAGATCGGGCCAAATCATAGAATATGATGGAAATATCGTAATAATAGGAGATGTCAATCCAGGGGCATTTTTAAAGGCTACTGGCAATATCATAGTACTTGGCAGTTTAAAAGGGGTTGCTTATGCAGGTTTGGATGGAGATGATGCAGCAGTAGTGGCAGCCTACAATCTTATGCCAACTCAATTGAAAATTAACAACATCATAGTAAGACCACCTGATGGAGATGTTTCACAATACAAATTACCAGAGGTTGCAAAGATATATAACGGTGAAATTATAATAGAACCATATTTACCCAATAAATAATAGGGAGGAAAATAAATGGAAAATGAAAAATTAGGAACTGCAATAGTTATAACTTCAGGAAAAGGCGGAGTAGGAAAGACTACGACTAGTGCTAATATTGGGACAGGCCTTGCTATATTGGGAAAATCAGTAGTTGTACTAGATGCAGACATCGGCCTTAGAAATTTAGATGTAGTCATGGGATTAGAAAATAGAATAGTATATGATCTTGTAGACGTGGTAGAGGGAAATTGTAGATTAAAACAAGGTTTAATTAGAGATAAAAGATTTGATAAATTGTACTTATTACCAGCTGCTCAAACTAGAGATAAATCTGCAGTAAAACCAGAGCAAATGGTTAAACTCATCAATGAGCTTAAAGAAGACTTTGATTATATTATAATAGATTCACCAGCAGGTATAGAACAAGGCTTCCAATATTCAGTAGCTGGAGCTGACTCAGCACTCATAGTAACTACTCCCGAAATCTCAGCGGTAAGGGATGCAGATAGAGTAATAGGTATTCTTGAAGCTACAGGCTTACCTAGCCCTAAACTCATTATCAACAGGATAAGACCAGATATGGTAAAAAGAGGGGATATGATGAATAGAGAGGATATAGAGGATATCCTAGCTATTGATTTACTTGGAATTGTACCAGATGATGAAGAAATAGTTATATCTACAAATAAAGGGGAACCAGCTGTTATTGAAAGAAAAACACTAGCCGGCAAAGCCTATATGAACATAGCAAAACGTATAACAGGGGAAGAAGTTGACATATTAGATATTGAAAGCAATGATGAAGGTAAACTATCTAAGATATTTAAACTAATATTTGGTAAATAAAGGGGGGTATAGTCTTGGATCTTTTTAAAATATTTGGTAGAAAGAAAGAAAACAGTAAGAACGTAGCAAAGGAAAGGCTAAAGTTAGTCTTAGTACATGATAGATCTGACTTATCACCAAAGTTTCTAGATATGATAAAGACAGATATTATAAGGGTTATTTCTGAGTATGCAGATATCGATGTAGAAGGCTTAGACATCAAATTGACTAGAATGAAAAAAGACGGTGAGGTTACACCAGTATCTGCTTTGGTTGCTAATATACCAATAATAAAAGTAAAAGATGAACATAAAAAATCAAATAATTAATAAAAACTAATATAAGTTAAAAATATTTCCTATGCTTGTTTAAATCTGGTATAAAACCTGTACTTATTAAATATTAATAGTAATAAGGCAGGTGAGTTTATGATAAACCGGATGAAGGGGACTTTAAATCTTATAACAATCAACGGTCCAATATTATTAAAAAAATTAATGCACAAGGGTATTATAGCTATTTGTATTCTATTATTTATTCTTTTATTAAAGATCATAAATATTAAAGCGACCAATACAGTAGTTAATGCTGTAAAAACATCTATAAACTACGAGTTTTCCTTTGTAGATGATAGTAAAAAAATATTTACTAAAGCTAAGGATATGATCGAAAATTCTGGTCAACTACTACAAGTATTTAACCTAGAGCAGGTAGACAAATATCCTGCACCGATTTTAGCTTCAGTACATAAAAAGTATGATAAGAATACAAATAGAGGCATAGACTTAAAATCAAGAGGTGACCAAGAGCCTAGAGTGATTGCGGATGGAATAGTAAAAGAGGTTGTTTTAACTGATACAAAGGGATATTTTGTCACAATCCAAAGTGTAGGCTTAGATCATACATATGGATATCTATCTAGAGCCTATGTCACCATGGGGGATACAGTCCTAGCAGGTGACCTCATAGGCTATCTAGGAACCAACAAGGATGGGGAAAAGTACTTAAGATTTGAAACAATTGTAGATGGGGAATACAAAAATCCTTTAAATTATATTGATTTAGAATAATATACCTCGGTAATCTACTGAGGTATATTAATTTTGTGGACTAAAGTAATAAATGTGGTAAAATAGAAATACACAAATTCACGAGAAAGGTGATTATTCTTGATAAACAAAAAGAAACTAGATAAAATTTTAAATAAAGTAGAAAAGCCAGCAAGATATATAGGCATGGAGCAAAACT
>CAZXWU010000190.1:0-4063 GCA_964644495.1 uncultured Tissierella sp. | reverse complement strand
TGAATCCCTGTCCGTGCGGCTACCTAGGCGATCCTTTGCATGAATGTTCTTGTTCTACAAGGGAAATAGATAGATATCTCAATAAAATAAGTCATCCTTTATTGGATAGGATAGATATTCATTTAGAAGTCATGCCTGTAAAATATGAGGATTTAAAAAATGATAATAATGGAGAATCTTCTAGGGATATAAGAATTAGAGTTAAAAATGCTAGAGAGATTCAATTATATAGATATGAAAAAGACAACTTTTATACAAATGCGCAAATACCCAATAAACTAATAAAAAAGTATTGTAAACTATCTTCTTCTTCTGAAAAGCTCATGGCTCAAGCTTTTGATAAATTTAAGTTTTCTGCTAGAACCTATAATAAGTTACTTAAAGTTTCTAGAACCATTGCTGATTTGGCTGGTGAAGAGGATATTAAAGATAATCATATTTTAGAAGCAATTAGATATAGAACTATAAATAATGATTATTGGGGGTAGTAATATGAATAAGTTTACTGAGAGAGAAATCTTAATTTGGTTAAATAGTATAAATGTTAGTAATTCATCAATAATAAAGCTATCTAATTATTTTTCTGATTTAGTGGAAATATTAGATACAAAGTCAGATGTCTTGTATAAAATACCAGATATAAATAAAGATCATCTACAAAGGATAATTTCTAACAGAAATTCAAATAAAATTGATTCCGTTCTAAGGCAAATAAAGGACAATCAAATTAATACTCTTACATACCTAGATAAGGACTACCCGGTTTCATTGAACTATATATATGAAAAACCTCTTGTTCTTTACTATAAAGGTGAATTTGTAGAATATAAAGAAGAATTATCTATTGCCATAGTTGGTTCAAGAAAAGCAACAGCCTATGGTAAATGGGCTTGTGAAAAATTTACTAAGGATTTGGTAGACTTAGGTGTTACAATAGTGAGTGGCTTAGCACTAGGCATTGATTCAATCGCACACAAAACTGCTTTGAAGTATGGAGGTAGAACTATAGCAGTACTAGGAAATGGACTAGACCAAATATATCCAAAAAATAATAGTAAGCTATATGACGAGATATCAGAAAATGGCCTACTTATATCTGAATTTCCTATTGGTACTCAACCTCTAGCCTATAATTTCCCCCAGAGAAATAGGATTATCTCTGGTCTTTCTATAGGAGTAGTAGTTATTGAAGCTAAGGAAAAGTCTGGGTCATTAATTACTGCACATCATGGATTAGAGCAAGGCAAGGATGTTTTTGCACTTCCTGGCAACATTAATAGTATATATAGTGGAGGGACCAATAAATTAATTAGAGATGGAGCTTTTCCATTGTTGTCTATTGACGATATATTAGATCAATTTTCTAGTTTGAAAAAAAGGTTGGAAAATAATAAGCTTGAAGGTATAGATCATAAAGAATTAAGCGAAACTGAGATTAAGATTGTTGAACTACTCAAAGAAGGACCAGTCCACAGTGATATAATTACTCATAAATCTGGCCTTCCTGCATCCACTGTATTAAGTGTTTTAACAATCTTAGAGTTAAAAGGTATAATAAAAGAATTAACCAGTAGAACATATTCTATTAGTTAATTGGAGGTGAAGGTATTGGCAAAAAAATTAGTAATAGTGGAATCACCAGCAAAAGCTAAGACCATAGGAAAGTTCCTAGGAAGAAATTACAAAGTGGTGGCTTCAGTTGGACATATAAGAGATTTACCTAAGAGTAGGTTAGGGATTGATATAGAGAATAATTATGAACCAGATTATATTAATATAAGAGGAAAGGGTCCAATAATAAAGGAGTTAAAAAAGGAAGCAAAGGGTTGCGATAAAATATATTTGGCTACTGACCCTGACAGAGAAGGCGAGGCAATTGCATGGCATCTAGCTCATATTTTAGATATTGACCAAGCTGAAAGTGTAAGGGTTGAATTTAATGAGATTACCAAAGATGCTATAAAAAAAGCCGTCAAAAACCCTAGACAATTGGATCAAACCTTAATTGATGCACAACAGGCCAGAAGAATACTTGACAGGTTAGTTGGTTATAAAATAAGCCCTTTACTTTGGAAAAAAATTAGAAAAGGCCTAAGCGCAGGTAGGGTTCAATCTGTAGCATGTAAATTAATTTGTGATAGAGAAGACGATATTAATGCATTTAAGCCAGAAGAATATTGGAGTATAAAAGCCCTTCTTAATAAAGATAAAGATAAATTTGAAGCTAACTTTATTGGAGGATATATAGATAATAAAGAAGAAAAAATAGAACTTAAGAACAAAGAAGATGTAGAAAAGATAATGGATAGTGTCAATAAAGATAAATTCATTGTTGATAGAGTTAAAAAAGGTGTCAGATCAAGGAATCCCTATGCACCATATACAACTTCTACCATGCAACAGGATGCTTCAAAGAAGCTAGGATTTACTACTAGAAAGACTATGATTGTTGCACAACAATTATATGAAGGTATTGATATAAAAGGAGAAGGAACAGTAGGACTCATTACCTATATGAGAACAGATTCGACTAGGATATCAATGGAGGCTGTAAATGCAGCCAAGGATTATATAATTGATTCTTATGGTAAGGATTACTCAAATGGTGGCAGGGAATACAATAAAAAAGGGAAGAAGAATTCTCAAGATGCCCATGAGGCTATAAGAAACCCTGAAAATATCGAACCATCTTTATCTAAAGATCAATATAAATTATACAAACTGATTTGGGATAGATTTGTTGGTTCGCAGATGTCACAAGCTAAGTACGATACGCTGTCTGTAAATATTCTAAGTAATGATCTATTATTTAGAACTTCTGGTAGTATTCTTGTCTTCCCTGGTTTTTTGAAGGTATATACTACAGTTGATGAAGAGGAAAAGGACAAGAAATTACCTAATCTATCAGAAGGAGATATTCTAAAGCTTATTGACTTGTTACCAAAACAACATTTTACACAACCACCTGCTAGATTTTCAGAATCATCTTTAATAAAGACCATGGAGGAACTAGGCATTGGAAGACCAAGTACCTATGCACCAACTATCGGAACTATCCTAGCTAGAAACTATGTAGAGCTAGACAATAAGGCCTTTCATCCTACTGAATTGGGGGTTTTGGTAAATGACTTATTAAAAGAGTATTTTGACAATATTATCAATGAAGAATTTACAGCAGAACTTGAGGATAAATTAGATGAGGTTGCAGATGGTGAATTACAGTGGCGAAGTGTTGTAGATGATTTTTATCTAGATTTTAAAGACCTTTTATCAAAGGCTGAGAAAGAAGTCGACAAAATTGAAATCAAGGATGAAGTAACGGATGAGATTTGTGAAAAATGTGGTAAGAATATGGTTATTAAGACAGGTAGATTTGGTAAATTTCTAGCATGCCCTGGTTACCCTGATTGTAAAAACACAAAAGCTATACTAGACAAAATTGATGTAAAGTGTCCACTTTGTGATGATGGGGAAGTCGTTAGAAAAAGATCGAAAAAAGGTAGAATGTTTTATGGGTGTGCAAATTATCCTAAATGTGAGTTTGTAACTTGGAATGAACCAGTAAAAGAAAAGTGCCCGACTTGTGGTGAGTATATGGTTATTAAGAGAAGTAAAAAAGGCGATACAATAATATGCAGCAACAAAGAATGTGGTTTTACAAAGAATAAATAATTTTAGAAATGCTGTACTTTTTGTTAAAAGTATAGTACGCTTTAAGTTGGAATATTCTGAATTGCATATTCTAAGTTTATATTTGCATATATGTAAATTGATATATATAAAATAGAGGAGGACGAGATGTGGAGAGTTTATTACAAAAGACAAGAAAATTAAACAAAACTCTACAAAGTTATGGTTCAAAGCCAGTTTCATTCGAGGAAATTAGTAGGATACTTAGTGAAATGTTAGACTCAAATGTTTATATTGCGAGTAAAAAAGGCAAGGTGCTAGGATATGAACTATCCATTGGTTTTAAATGTGATGTGGTTGAAAATGAAGTCCTTAAAAACGAGAGATTTCCAAAAAAATATAATGATGAATTATTAACAGTGATCGAAACTAA
>CAZXWU010000189.1:0-4066 GCA_964644495.1 uncultured Tissierella sp. | reverse complement strand
ACGTAAATCTCTTTACCTTGAGCTTTTGCCTGATTAAACTTGTTCATAGCCTTTGAATTGTTTTCCAAATAATCTCTATGATAGGCTTCATTTAAATGAGGAATTATTATTGACTTTCCGCCTCCCATCATTTCTTTCTTAATAAGACTACCATCACCATCAACTACTTCCACATCTATAGATTTAATAATAGGTGCTTTAGTATCCACATGGAAATATCTGAATATGTCATAGGATTGATCTGCCATATCTGTAGCCACAAGTCTTATTGTATAAACAGCATCTTCTAATCCTTCGACTAGTTTATTAAAGCTGCCATCTTCCTTTACTTCAATTTCTACTTCTATTACAGACTCTTTGTCTTCATCTGGAGTTAAATATGCTATTAAAGATTTTAGTCCTACTTCAGATTTTACACTACCTTTTATATTAACAGATTTCTTATTATATAAACTAAAAGGTTCTGGTTCTTCAAACTTCATTGTAGGCTTTTCACCTACATATATATTTAAAGTGGATTCAGATCTATTTCCTGCATAATCTTGGCCTATTAATGTAATTTTTAGGTTTTCAGGGTTTTCTAATTCTATTTCATATTTCCCTGATGTCTCTGGTTTAATAATCACAGGTTCTTCTTCCCCAATAATCAATTCTAAATGAGATAATCCAATACCCTCATCTAAAGCTTCCCAGGTTAATTTTCCATCTTCAAATTTAAAATCCTTTATTTCTGGAGCCTTGGTATCAACAGCAACTGGGAATTTATAAATTTGCCACTGACCATCTTGTGGTTTAGCCTTTATTTCATAGAAATATTGACCATCTGCAGCTAGCTTATTATTTATCATACCATCCCAAGCTCTAGCTGGTAGATATGAATACCATATACCTTGGGCGTTTGAATATTGCTTTCTAACCCAACTTTCTGTTCTTATCTTTCTAATTTGATTTCCTGATTCATCTAAAACATTATATTGTATTTCCTCTGCATTTCTAAGGAAAGAAATTACAGGAACTATCTCTTTATTTGCATCTTCATCTTCAGAGCCTGGAGAAATTGCTAATCTACTAATGGAATCTGCATATCCAAGAAAAGGATCAAATCCCATATAAGTTCCATCTTGATTAACTATTCCTGCTGTTGTTCCAAAATAAGCTTTTTCATCAAATCTTGCCATTCCATCTATAATTCTGGGGCTATCTTCTCCAAACCAATCCCCATAGAATCCTAGATACGGAACCACTAGATTTGGATATTCCTTTTCTTCAATACCATCTATACTCATTTCGCTAGGTGAAACAAGTCTTACAAAACCTTCAACAAAGACATTTTCCATAACAGGAGTATTAACTCCTGGAGTACGAGCATGAGTAAGATCTATCCTTACTGAAATTTCCTTAGTTTGACCTGCTAACAAACTAATTGATTTATCACCACTAACTTTAACTCCTTCCATTGGCTCCACATCTAGCCCACTAAAGCCTTCCGCATAAACCCATTCTGCTAGAACGTCTACTTCAACATCATAATCTACTGGTGAATTAGAATGGTTACTTGCCAATAGATTAATATCAAAGATCTTATTCTTTATTTCTTTTAATGCAACCTTTGCTTCACCATCTAGCTTATTTACAACTGTAACAGGTGATGATAAGGCGCTTGGTAGATTCATAATTCCTGCACCCTGTCTTCTTGGTGAATAAAAGTTTTCATATTCATCCTCTAAAGGTTGAGCCGTATTCATCAAAAGAATCTTTGCAAATTCAGATAATTTGCCCGGGTTCATATTTGGGAATTCAGATTTTAAATATTGTAGAACTAAAGCAGATCCTCCTGAAAGATGAGGTGCTGCCATAGATGTACCACTCATCATTCCATAGGAGTCAGATTCTAAAGTTGAATATATTTGTCCTCCTGGAGTTGTAATTTCTGGTTTCATATCTAAAGTTGGAGTTGTTCCCCAGGAAGTAAAACTAGACATCTTTCCCGCATTTGGATTAGGTGCACCCATAAGTCCTCCTGGAAATTCCATTAACTTATCTTCCAATTTATTTAATTCCACACCATAGGTATTTCCAATAAATGCAGCTGGAATCTTACTATCATCTGGATAAGCCATATTTATTAATTCATCTCCAGCATTATTGTAAATTATGGCAACAATTGCCCCTGCTTCTTCTGCATTTTCAATTTTCTCAGTAAAAGGAATTTCTCCCCTAGATATTAAGGCAACCTTTCCTTCTACTCCCTTACCTTGAAAATCTCCTGGATTTCCAAAGCCTACATTTACAAATTCTACAGGTCCATTAAATCTTCCAGAAAGATTAAAAGGTCCTGCCAGGCTATAAGGAGCCTTTCCATTTTCTCCATAGGCAATATAATTAACCTGACTATGACTATTTTCAACAGATGCAACAGATATACTATCCTTGTTTAAGGAAGGTGAACCAACAAGACCAATATCTGGATTCTCTACAGCTGGGAAACCATGAGCATAGTATCCATCAGTAGAATGAGCGGAGTTTCCTGCTGAAATTGAGAATAAAACACCGTGTTCACGAGCATTAGTAATCATTTCATCAACAGCACTATTTGGCATATAGAAACTTGCTGTACTACCTAAACTCATGTTTACCACATCAACACCAAGTTTTATAGCATCATCAATAGCTGTCATATATATATCGTCGTAGGTTGATGGAAAATCTGGATCCTTACTAAAAACCTTCATAGCTAATAGTTGGGCTTCCGGTGCAACACCTTTAATTTCCCCATTAGCTGCAACAGTACCAGCAACATGCATACCGTGGGATCTTGTAGTAATATCTAGGATATCTAGACTTCTATCAAAATAATTATATCCATAGGGTACCTTTTCCGTACGATAAGTTCCAGGTAACTTAAGAGCATCTACATATCTTTTGACTAACTTAGGATCTACCCCTTCAGATATATTCATATCCTTATGGGAAGGGTCAATTCCTGTATCCACAATTGCTACAACCATGTTTTCACCCTTGAAACCATAGTTATTCCATGCAGAAACCGATCCAATCATATCATGGGAAGTTGCCATTTCTGGTTCCTCAGGTCTATTGTATTCATTGGCAATAAATACACCCTTAACCTTTGGATTTTCCGCAATCTTTTCAATATCATCAAACTTCACCATACTAGAAAAAGCATTTATAGCAACAGTTTGGCTATTTATTACATCTAGATTGATTCCATTTCTAGATAAATCCTTTTGTAATGCATTTTGAATACTTAATACATTGTTTTCTAAACTTGTTTTCCTACCTTCAGATAGTTCAGCATACTTGCTTATACTACCCCTAGTATGAAAAATAGCTGGCTCATCTTTTAATTGGACAACTACCCTTACACTTTCATTGCCATCATAAAAGTTCTTATCTATAACAAGATCAGCTTTTTCCAAATCTAATCCACTAGCCATAGAAAAACTACTCGAAAGAATCAACATAAAAATTAATAATAAGGATAAACTTCTTTTCATTCTCAATCTTTTCCCCTCCAATATTATTTTAATCTATTATTTTCTCATAATATCTTCTAAAACAACAATTAAACCACCATTAACATCAAAAAGTTCAATATTGATAATATTCATATCCTCGATGTATTGTACTAAATCCCTAGTAAACTCCCCTAAATTTACTCTATCACTTAATACAATAGCACTCCCACTAGTTCCTACTGAATATCTAACAGCATATTGATTAGCATTAGGATATTTTGCCTTGATTTCTGATTCTAATAATAAATGTCCCAGTCCAAAACCTTCTCCAAGTAGAGAATCTTTTTTAAATTCTACACTAACAGGGTCTTGATGAACTTCTTCATCAGATTCAACTCTTATTCTACCCATTAAATCCTCAGCACGGGTTCCAGCCTCAAGACTAATTCTCCATTGATACTTTGCATCCACCATTTGATTAGCCAAGTTCCCATCTACATAAACAGCCTTAACTACAGATACATATTCATCCTTTATATTTATATTTACATAGGTTTGTTCTGTAATAGGACTTACTCCAACAAAAA
>CAZXWU010000188.1:0-4084 GCA_964644495.1 uncultured Tissierella sp. | reverse complement strand
TTTCATGGTCTTGTATCTACATGTTAAATCCTTTAAAGTTCTAGCCATAACATGATGTATACCTGGTTTACCATTTGCTGTAGGAGGTCCTTCATAAAATACATATGGATTATCTGGATCCCTTGTTTCTATAGATCTTTTAAGTAAGTCAATTTCATTCCAGTATTGGGAAATCTTATGCTCACGATCCTTTACAGATTCATTAGATAGTTCATTAAATCTCTTCAAATTTATCTCTCCTTGCTAAAAGTACTTTCTATTTTTTATTTAAAAAATCCCTAAGTCAATAGACTTAGGGACGAAAATTTCCGCGGTACCACCCAAAATTACAAGATAAAATCTTGTCTCTTACTTTAAATAGGATAACGGCCTTACCGTAATACCCTACTCAAAATTTTTCAGGTATTATGCTCTAAGGTGATCTTAACAAAATTATCTATAATAATCTTTCACCAGCTGATTATCTCTCTTTGATAAATTATTTTGTTACCTTCCTTATCATTGCTCATATTCATACTTATACCATGATATCCTAAATCATAGTATTTTGTCAAGACAAAATCCAAAGTTATCGTAACTTACAGCAATTCTTCCTGTATCTTTCTTAATTTATATATTAGGCTATCTTCATCTAGTTCAACCATATCATAGGTGATAAATTCGCCCTTCTTAATATCCCTAGTTACTACTGTTTCAGGACTTACTAAACCAATAGGTAAGAGTCTTTCCTCTTTAGCCTTTTGGTAAACCTCAAGGCTACCAAGTATAGTATATTCCCCTATTCCATCTAATCTTTCACCTTTTCTTAAGTCTTTCTTGGCTATAGTAACAACCTCTGATACTTGTCCTCCAATTGGAGCTATAGTAGCTTCCTTATATATCATTGCCTTAGCTACTGTAATAGGTGTTTCAAGACTAGTTAAATGATATGGCCTGTACAAGACATAGTTTGGCCCATCCCCCATACTCAAATACTTCATCTCTTCATGTACTTGTGGCAGCTTGGTTGTCACAATAGCAAATACTCCTGGAGCTATACCATTGACATAGTCTACTATACCATGGTTATTTAAAATGCCACCATCTTCTTTTAACCTAAATATATTTGGTAGTTCTTTCACTGTAGCAGTGGGTCCATGGGCTCCTCTTATATCTGGCAAAAATCCTGTCGCATTGGACATGGCTGCCATCTCTATCATGGTATTTGTTCCATCTACAAAAGAAGCCAACCTAAGTGGTTTTAGTTTCTTTTCTAGAGCTTTTTCCCTTACACTATCAGGGGTTGCATCCCAATCAATAGGGTTATTTTTACCCTTACCAATAGCTATAATATCAAAGCCTAGGGCGTCTGCGAAATCATAAATCTCTTTAACACTACCTGGCTCATCACCTGCAGTACCTGTATATATAACACCAGCATTCTTAGCAAGTTTGTTTAGTATTGGCCCTACAGTCACATCCGCCTCAACATTGACCATTACTATATGCTTGTGATTGAATATAGCATCCATAGCTATTTTAGCCCCTGTATTTGGCCCACCTGTAGCATCAACTACCACATCTACTAGATTAGCCTTTGTAGCATATTCTATGACATCTGTGACTACAAGTTTATTCTTTTCCATGGCACAGTTTATATCTTCAATATTTTTACCAATTACAATATCTTCTCTTGCTATCCCTGCTAGAGTATATGATTCAATAGCATCTTCAATATTTCGGCTTGCAACTAAAGATGGGATCATACCTTTCATAAGCATCATTTGGCTAACCATTCCTTTACCCATCAATCCTGCGCCCACCAAAGATACTCTTATTTGTTGACCATTTTCTTCTAATATTTTTAGTTGATTATTTATTCCTGACATAAGTTCCTCCCAATTTACTAATTAGACTTAGCTGCATTAAATCCTGCTATATATCCTGTTGACCATGCCCATTGTAAATTAAACCCTCCACAGTCACCATCAATATCCAATAGTTCCCCTGTTATATATAGGCCGTTGACTAATTTAGACTCCATGGTCTTATCATCAATATCCTTTGTATCTATTCCTCCAGCTGTGACTTGCGCTTGCCCCCAACCTTGGCTACCTTTTATCTTGAAATCCCAGGATGTAAGTATGTGGCCAATACTTTCTAACTCATTTGTTGATAATTCTGCAACTTTTTTATCTTTGTCCACATTTACTTCCTTTAATATTGGAATTATCAACCTCTTGTTGATTAATCCTATCAATCCTTCTTGAACAGATTTAGTAGGCATAAACTCAAATCTCCTCATTAGGTATTGGATCATTTCTTCTTTCGGCTTAGAGATAATAGAAACTCTTAGTCGAATATCTTCATCTCTTTTCAAGTAATCTAAAGCCGTTCTACTTAATTGTAGAATCGGTGGACCTGATATACCATAATCAGTAAATAAAATATCACCTTGGTCCTCCATTATCAATCTATTGTTTAAAAATAATCTAGCCACACCTGGAAATTTAATTCCTTTAATTGATTTAAAAATGTTACCTTCTAGTTTTAATTGGACTAGCCCTGGAAATGTATCTATTAAGCTATGGCCAAAATACTTTGCCAGATTATATCCATTACCATCCGAACCGCTTACTGGCATGGCCATTCCACCAGTCGCTAGTATAAGCTTGTCGGATTCAAATGTTCTACCATCTTTTAATTTTACCTTGAAACTTCTATTCTTCTTAATATCTACTACATAGGCATCTGTCACCAAGTCTATCCCCAAGTGCTCAATTTCATATCTTAAAACATCTAACATACTTGAGGCTTGAAGAGAGTTAGGATAGACTTTATTATCCTCAACCAATGGAGTAATACCTAATATTTCAAAAAAATCAATAGTTTGATATAGATCAAAACCGTACAAGGCATTATAAACAAACTTGGGATTTTCACCATGATAGTGTTCCAAGTAGTTATTGTAATTTATTGTGGTATTTGTATAATTACATCTACCATTGCCTGTTGCCAATAATTTCTTTCCTACTCTATCATTTCTTTCTAATAGTGTGACATCAGCTCCATTTCTTTTAGCTACGATTGCAGCCATCATGCCTGATGCCCCACCTCCTACAACAATGACCTTATTTGACATTGAATTAACTCCTTTTATTATTTTCTATGGGTCTCTTTAATATCCTCTATAGCTTCTTCAACTGTAGGATAAATATTACCTATTTCTTCAATAGCTCCTACAACATATTGGTTTAGCCCATGAGGGATATACTTGCCCCTATAATTGTGGGCATCACCTAATCTTATATCACTCAAATGTGCATATACCTTTTTCTTAGGTACATCTTCATCTAAAATCTTAATTATTTCCCCTATAGATAGGTCAGAATTAACTTCTTTTAGACTCATTAGCTTATCTCTTAATATTTCGATTCCATGGCATATGCCGATTTCGTATATAGTTCCTGAATCTTCATCATCTAGTTCGGCTAGGATAACGCTGCTTTCTACAACCCTATCTGTATCGCCATAAAAAATATCCCTTGCAGTGGGTAAATTTGTTTTATCATTTATCTCATCATTTTCAATTGGATTATAGAAGTCAATCTCCGGTAATTCTTTTTTGACCAGTTGTCCTTCATACAATCTTTGCCTAATATCCCCTTGTTTGAACAGTTTCCCTGCTATATATCCTTTTTTAGTCATCTTCTACCTCCAACATTTTATATAATATATTGTAACACTAATGTTCACTTCTATCTAGTATAAGGATAATTTGATTAAAAAAAGAAAACCCTAAAATCTTAGGATTTTCTTTTTTATATCTATAATTTTAATTTATATTAATTACTTTCTTTTTTAGTTAATTTTTCTATATAGGATAGAACTATGTTTAATGTTATACCTACTATAGCTGCAAAACTTAATCCTGAGATGGATACTGTTTCATTTAATGTTATTCCAATATTCATGTTTAGTAATTGTCCTAAAGGTTCGCTAGCTAATCCTATTACTAAGATTGAACCCATTACTATGATATTTTTAGGACTGAACTTTACTTTCTCACTTTTAATGGTCCTTACCCCAATTATGGCTATCATGC
>CAZXWU010000187.1:709-4178 GCA_964644495.1 uncultured Tissierella sp. | reverse complement strand
TAAAGAGAGTTAATTTTTAGGAGGTCTGGAATGTCTTATCCAAATTATTATATTGTTAATTAGTAATCTCCTGAATAGAAGGTTATTAACGATATTGTTACACCTGAGGCGTAATTAACCGTAAGATTGTGTACTTTTAAATAAACTCTATCTACTTTTTAAAATTACACCATGAATTTTTCTAATATTATATAGTAGTACAAATTACAAGATTATTTAGATATTGTTGTACTTGGTTATACTACTTTTTTTTATATCCTACATTGCTCTTTTCTTCGAAGTTTTCTAAATGCTTATCAATACCAAATTGATCCACCGATCCTTTTGCAAAGTTCGTTTCCTCAATATTTAAGGGTTTAATAAAGTTTTTAGGTATTTCATACTTTGAATCTATCGTATTTAATAGCTTATTTATTCTATTTTGTGTAGACATATTCACGAATTCTGGATCGGTTGTAGAGTCGTATCGTGATATAGATACAATTGAATAACCAACATTACCAACTGCCGTGACATTCATATCAACTTGTTGAGCTCGTTCATCACTTGGAGTCCAGTCATTTTCCTGACTCGCTTCAATATAGGTCCGATAATCTCCATATCCAAATAAGTCATAATCAATGTTTTTTTCAATAATTTTTAAGTTGCTCTGTGTAGAAACTGAATACTTCAATAATTCAGTAACTAAGTATGACGCCTCACTAGTCAATACATTTTTTGAGTTGTAATTTAAATCAATATCAATAGCATCGTCATTGTAATAATGAATTAAATTATTAACAAATTGAGTTTCATGATAAACTCCTTCATTTAAAAGAAGTTGATATGCATTTGTTATTTTTTCAACCGTAGTTGTATGGATTCCCAGTGAATACTGCGAAGAGGGTGATTCAACGAAAGGATCTAAGTCTTCTTCTGAAAACTGTGTTAAGAAGTCTTTAAAGACATTATATCCAGCCTCTTTCATAATTGCTTGGGTAAGGTACATTGTTGGCGCTGTTAGTTTACTAGAAAAAGCATCTTTAATAGGTATCACACCAAAAAAATCTTCTCCGTCTGGATGGCTCTTTATATCAGTTCCTGGATATTGAAATGATTCATCCAAAGTAAAGTCAGAAGTTGATAAACCAAGATATTCAAATGCCATTCCATAAGTAACAAGTGGTATAAATATACGGTTGTTACTAAAATTATAATCATACAAAGTTGTAACACCTTTATTTATATTTCTTTCTCCATCTTTTACAAAATCCAACTCGATATCTGTGTCAACCATAGCCAAAACTTTACCCGACTTATTTTCTTTAACAACAGTCGTATTCTCAACATGTTCCCTATCTATTGAATATAGATCTTCTTGAATCCTTCTATCAAGATTTGTATAGATATCTAAAATATCTACAAAAGGATCCAATCCTGTTTTATTTTCAATTGAATCCACTACCTTGACTAAATAACTAGAGTATTCTTCCGGTATTGCATTGATATCTTCATAAGTTCCTATTAGATTATTCTCATTATCATAGAAACGGGAATGACTTGGCTTATCTACCTTTGTAGACTGCGCACACCCACTTAACATGACTAGAGTCACCAATATAAGTAAGTAAATCTGTCTAACCATTAGATCACCTCTATTTTTATTATAACTATTAAAAAGCAGATATTCAATCCACTTTGTATAGATGATAATGTGAAGTCGCTATTAATTAGCAATTCTAACAATCTACGCCCTTTTAAGTATGCGTTTTCAAACCGCTGTTGTTTTTGATATAATAATAGTACAAATGATCGAATAACTCTTAAGACGTTCAACTACAATATATATACAATCTAAGGATTAGGAGGTAATAAAAAAATAAAAAAAGTCTTATAAGAAAGATCAGCTTATCTAGAAAACATGAAAGCAAGAGGAAAAGATATAATGCCTAATAGTCAAAGAAATATAGATTCAAAAGTTTTAGAAGTCCAAAATTGGTTACTATCCGAATACAACAATACAGAGTATCCTGAATTTCAATCTTATGTTAATGAAGTAAACTTTGAAGCAAATGGAAAAACCGGTTGGAAAACTATGACAGCACTCGTTTATGCTTTTCAATATGAATTAAATATTGATTCTCCAAATGGGAGCTTTGGTCCACTTACTGTTTCTCTTGCTCCAAACCTTGATTACTCAAATGCAAATATGTACGCTTCAAATATAACATCCATACTAAAAAGCGGATTTTGGTGTGCAGGATATAACCCTGGGTATTCAGACTTGAACAAATTTGAGATCCAAACTACTCAAGCCATTAATCTGTTTAGACAAGATATTGGACTATCTCAGACTGGAAAATTTTCTGGTTACCTTTGGAAATCTTTACTCTCCACCGATGCGTTTGTTACAACTTGGTCTGGTGGTGATTTAGAATTACGAGAAGTTCAGCAAGATTTGAACGGATTAAATATGAACGGATATGACTTCGTAGATTATCTAGAAGGGTATATTCCTACGGACGGATTGGGTAGTAGACAGCTGAGTAATGCTCTAATAATTTATATTCAAGCTGCTGTGGGCGATACCCCGAATCAAGTCGCACCAACTCTCGGACCATACACTCAAAATATTTTACGTGAAAACCCGCTACCTCAAACTAATAACTATAGATTTATAATTAGTTATGGTAATGTGAATAGACCGTTTACTGTATGTGATACACGATTCGAAATTACATCTTCTCGTTTACTAAAACTTCGTTCAATGGGGATTGAAGCTGTTGGAAGGTATCTTACTGGTGGTGATTTCAAAGGACTTCGAAATGACGAAGTACCTAGAATACTAAATGGTAACCTTGGACTCATACCTATCTATCAAGGTGATGGAACAAATAATGCTAACTTCAATTATCAGCAAGGTTTAATGGATGCCAACGAAGCTAGAATAGCTGCAGACAAGTTTGCCATTCCCAATTATTCCATTATTTATTTTGCTGTTGATTATGATCCTCAAGGACATGAGATATTGGAGTACATAATTCCTTATTTCCAAGGTATTCGTGATAAGTTTTCTCAAAGTGAAACTAATTTATATAGAATTGGTATATATGGAACTAGAAATGTGTGTGCTACGATACAAGAAACAGTACCTGAAGTCATTACTAGTTATATTTCAAATATGTCATCAGGTTTCAGTGGGAATTTAGGTTATAAAATGCCTAGAAATTGGAATTTTGATCAATTTGACGAAATAACAATTGACGATTGGGGAATAGATAAGGTTACTTATTCTGGAAAATTTCCTTTTATTACACCCACTCCAACTTTGGATAACAATAATCCTGAGCTATTCTCTAAAAACCCCATACCCGGAGATGACTTTTCAATTCAACCTGAGGTGGAGATAAACTTTGGGAGTCCATTTGAAGTGTACAGTTATGTCGAAAAAATTGATGAGCAAGAGGCGACAGCCTATTATCACAAACGC
>CAZXWU010000187.1:0-699 GCA_964644495.1 uncultured Tissierella sp. | reverse complement strand
GGAATGGATTATTATCGGAACCAAATCGGTACAATTCAGTATGGTCAATATTTTACCAGAATGGGGGTATACAGTTCTAGCTATGGAACTAGAATTATCTTTACAGACGAAAGTGGGTTAGCTGCTTATGGATATGTAGATAATAGAGAGTTTCCATCTAGCGAGCCACCCTTAGCTCTCTCTGATACTCAACCATTTTACTGCTATAATTTTGACCCTTTATCAAATTCTCTAGTTTCTCCACCTGAACTATATACTTCTTCAAAGCCGATAGAATTTACTGTAAAGACTCCATTAAATTACTACAGTAATACTAGTTATCTTGGAATATTGCCAGTTGGTACAATACTGTACATCGAAAAAAGATTCAATGCCACTGATGGAAAATATTATGGTCATAGCCAAGCTGGAGTTAATTATCCTTCGCAAATGGCATTTGATAAAATGAAGCTTCCAGGCGGATTAATTACACCCTTTGATTTGGATGACCCTAACAGTCCTGGATGGGTAGAGTTAGGTTACTCGCATGGATCTCTAGGTATAAAAAGAGCAATTTATTAAATTTGAATAGTTACAAAACTTCGTTAATTTACTGGAGTTTCGAGCGAATATAATTTGGAATCAAAAGTGATTATAAAAATAACCTTAATTTTACTTTGCCGATAAATCACCATATTTAGTCTAACTAGACATAGGAAT
>CAZXWU010000186.1:0-4196 GCA_964644495.1 uncultured Tissierella sp. | reverse complement strand
TTTGATGCATAGCCCTCACAGCCATATTCAAAGGCCTTATTTACATATTCCCTATCAGATAAGGCTGTAGTCATTATAATCTTGACAGCATTATCATGTTCTATATTGTTTTGTCTTTCTAAATCTCTGATAATTTTTAGAACCTTTAGTCCATCTAACTTGGGCATCATAATATCCAAACAAATCAAGTCATAAGCTTCTTCTTCTTTTATAGCTGAAATATAGGAATCAATGGCTTCTTGCCCATCAACTACAACCTCACATTGCCCGTATTTACTGAGTACCTTGTAAAGAAATTTTCTACTAATCAAATCATCTTCTGCTATTAGCACTTTCATATTGAAAAATCCTCCCTTATAATATCTTACCTTGACATTAAGTATATGGTTTTAGCTATTTCATCTATATGGACTTGTCTGCTTACTGCCCCTACATCAAAAGCTATCTTTGGCATACCATATACAACACAAGATTCTTCACTTTGACCTATAGTCTTGGCACCTTTCCTTCTCATTGCAAGTAGACCCTTTGCACCATCATATCCCATGCCAGTAAGTATTACACCTATACCCTTTTCCTTACACTCCTTGGCAACTGATTCAAACATTACATCAACTGATGGGCAATGCCCACTAACTCTTTCTCCTGCAAATACTTCAACCTTATATCTTCCAGCAATATTTTTAATCCTCATATGTTTATTGCCTGGTGCTATAATGACTTTTCCAGGCTCAAGATAATCGCCATTTTCTGCTTCCTTTACATGGAGCTTGCATTGACTATTCATTCTATCAGCAAACATCTTGGAAAATCCAGGTGGTATATGCTGTACAATGACAATTCCAGGTATATTTTCTGGTAGTCCCTTGAGAATCTTGTTGATAGCTTCAGTTCCTCCAGTAGATGCACCTATCGCTATTATTTTACTTGTATCTATTTCTTGTGAAGTTTTTATATCTTTTATTTTTATACCATCATGTCTTATGATTTTAGATTTTGATGCAATTATGATCTTATCTATTAATTCATAAATAAAATCCTGCACATCTCTTGTGGAATACATATCTGGTTTGACTACAAAGTCCACAACACCTGCATTCATTGCATCAAAAACTTGATCATCGAGGCCACTAACCATAATCACTGGAAGTGGATATTGAGGTAATAGCCTCTTTACAAATTCTATACCATTCATCTTGGGCATATTGATATCACATGTCATCACATCAGGCTCAAACTCTATTATCTTATTGCGAGCATCAAATGGATCCACTGCCTTAGCTACAACCTCTATCTTAGAATTTGATGATATTCCCTTGGCTAAGGTTTCTCTAAATACTAAACTATCATCTACTATTAAAACCTTGATTTTCTTAGTGATGATATCACCTCCAGTATCTAAATAATGTATGCATTACTAAATCCAAAATTAATATTCATCATACTCACTGTCATTAAGATCTATTTTTTTCTTCTTTTTCTTCTTTTTATGATTTCCATCTTGTGATCCATCCATTTCATCAAGCATCTTCATCACTTCAGGATCGAAATCGTCAACATCCTTATATCTCTTTTTTGATGTATCCTTAAGTTTAAATCTCTGAACTTGATCTTGAAGCAAGTCTGCTTGGCTAGAAAGCTCTTCACTAGCAGCAGATGTTTGTTCTGAAGTAGCAGAAGTATTTTGAACTACATCAGCAATTTCATTTATACCTAGATTTATTTGTTCAATTGCTATAGCTTGTTCATTGGAGGCAACTGCAATGTTATTGATTAAGTTTGCTGCATCTGTTACTTCCTCTACTATTTTATTTAATGCATCTGCCGTTTCATTGGCAATTTTAGTTCCATCTGTAGCCTTTTTAATAGAATCTTCTATCATATCAGTGGTTTCTTTGGCTGCACTTGCAGATCTAGCTGCTAGATTTCTAACTTCTTCTGCTACAACTGCAAACCCCTTGCCGTGTTGTCCCGCTCTTGCAGCTTCAATTGCAGCATTTAATGCAAGTATATTGGTTTGAAAAGCTATATCATCTATAACCTTTATAACTTTTGATATATTTTTAGATGATTGATTTATTTCCTCCATAGCTACTAACATTTGCTGCATATCTTGATTTCCTCTTTGTGCATCTGCTTTAGCATTTTCAGACATATCTCTTGCATTTGTTGCATGTTCTGCATTCAACTGAGTTTGTGATGAGATTTCTTCTACAGAAGCTGTCAATTGCTGTACTGAACTGGCTTGCTCCATTGAGCCTTGAGATAGATCCATACTTGAATCTGCAACTTCCTTTGAACCTGAAGCCACATGTTCTGCTGCCAGTCTTATATTTGTCATTGCCTCATTGACATTGTTTACCATCATACCAAAGGCAGTAGCCAACTTTCCTACTTCGTCCTTAGTGTGTATATCTATATTTACATCTAAATTTCCATTTGCTATTTCTCTAGATACTACTAGCAATTGGTTTATAGGGTTTTTAATTATCCTACTTACAAAGATGCCCAGTCCTATAGAAAGAACTACTCCGACTATCGCAATAATTAACATTATAGAATTAGCCTTGGCGGCTGCTGATGCATTTGCAGCTGAAGTATCCCTAGCTGCATCTATCTTAATGTTGAGAAGCTCTCTATATCCCTCTTCTATATTCACTCTAATACCATCTACTCTATCACTACTTAAATACTTGTAAGCTTCTTCCTTTTTCCCAAATTTGGAAAGTCTAATGACTTCTCCTAACTCTGCTTGGTATTCTAAGCGATCCTTTTTTAATTCTTCTACAATTCTCTTTCCTTCATCTGAAAACAAGGTCTCTTCGTATTTATCGATAGCTGCTACAAACTCTGCATCTCTTTTTTCTATTCTACCCTCATAATCTGCTATAACAGAAGAATTATCAGTAATTACTATATCTCTAATATTTGATCTTATCTTTTGAAAAGCTTCTGCAAATATAAATGCTTCTCCCATAGGCTCTGTCATAGTTACATACATTTGAGTGTCTAGTTTTTCTATTTTATTGATATTGTACATACCAACTACACCAACGACCCCTGCTACCAATGCTACAACGATAAAACTTACTATCAATTTAACACCTATATTCATATTATAGAACCATTTCATAATTTATTCCTCCTATTATTCTAGATTATTTTCAATCTCTGACATGATTTGATAGTCTTCATCTTTTAATAGCTTGTTACAATCAAGTAATAGTACGATTTGATCTCCTATCTTTCCTATAGCTTGTATATATCTATTGCTACTTCTATTGATTTCTGGAGGAGCTACAATTTCTTCCTCTGGAATATTTAATACATCTGAAACACTATCTACGATAAGTCCTATATCTATATCTTTTACCTCAATAACTATTATGCATGTCCTATCATTGTATTCCATAAATGGCTTTTTAAATCTCATCCTTACATCCATAACTGGAATTATCTTTCCCCTTAGATTGACTATACCTCTAATATGGTCTGGCAATTCTGGAATAGTGGTAATAGGTTCAATTCCTATGATTTCAGTTACCATGTGAATTCCAATACCATATGACTCTTCATCCACCTTAAATGTTAAATACTTGTCCTTTTGAGTATCCTCTTCAAATTCTTCCATATTATCTATTAGACTTTTCTCCATTCTCACATCTCCTTTCTTAATTTTCATCGCTATAGTGTATGTTGTGTACATCTAAAATCAAACTTATATTTCCATCTCCTAAAAGCGTACATCCTGCAATTCCTCTAATATTTTTAATGTAGTTTGGCAAAGATTTAACTACCACAGGCTGTTGTCCTATCAATTCATCTACAAAGATACAAGACATCCTGTCATTTTGTTCTACCATTACCAATATTCCCTTAGTTAAATCGGTAATACTTGTCTCTATCTTGTATAATTTATGAATTCTAAAAATAGGATAGCAGTTACCTCTCACCATTATCATCTCATTGCCTTCAGGGTCTATGATTAACTGTTCTTTGATAGGTCTAAAGGACTCCCTTATATTCATTATAGGTATTGTATATCTAGACTCTCCTACACTTACATTCATTCCATCTATAATTGCCAAAGTAAGCGGTATTCTAAGGGTTATTGTGGTTCCTTTATCTTGAGTGCTATCAATAGATGTGTTGCCGCCAATTGCCTCTATGTTTTTTACAACTACATCCATTCCAAC
>CAZXWU010000185.1:845-4205 GCA_964644495.1 uncultured Tissierella sp. | reverse complement strand
AAATTACAGCAAGAGGAAATACTAACCCAGAAGCCTTTGCCTTCTATGCTTGGTCTATAGGGGCAGAAGAGGCCAATCAAGGGGGAACAAATGGTGTAGAATTAGACAGTGATTGGCAAACTTACAGACTAGAATTTACCACAGATCCTGATATAGAGCCAGGTAGACAGTATATTAGAATGCAACATAATGGTAATGATGAAGGATATATTGATGTGAAGGATGTAGTTATATTTACCAGATAGAACGAGACACAGGGACGGTTCTCCCGTCCCATCAAACTAACACCATCTAATAATTACTAGGCTATTCGAGGAGGCATTATATATTTACAATTGTACCTTAATGTGGTACAATTGTAAATATGTGGCTAAACCCTTTAATTGAATATAGATGTATATAGTAAATACTAATGTTCTTTTAATAGGACTAGCATTATGATAGGATAAAAATTATAAAATGATATTTAAGGGGCAATGAATGTGAAATATCTTTATGATGGTGTAAGCTTACAAAATAGACGACAATCGAATATGGATAGCTTTATCCTTAAGAGCAGGAATATAAGGGGGAAAAATGCTTTGTTAACATCTGTATGCGATGGTGTTGGAAGTCTATCAGAGGGTATGTTTGCTTCTGGTCAGGCAGTACAAATGTTAGGTGAATGGTTTGATAAGGTAAATAATACGGATTCTATTGGACTAAAAATGCGAGATGCTATATTGGATATAAATAGATATATAATATTAGAAGCTAATAGGATGGGCATAGAGACTGCTTCAACCATATCAGTTTTACTTTTAATAGAAGATCTATATCATATTGTCCATGTAGGAGATAGTCGAATCTATAGTTATGAAAATAATGTATTATCTCTGCTTACAAGTGATGATATTTCAGAATCAGGAAATTTGACGGCCTACATTGGAAGAGTTGAAGATGTAGTTCTCCAATATTATGAAGGAATAGCAGAAGATAAAACATTTTTAATATGTTCAGACGGTTTATATAATAGGATGGATGTAAATTTTATGATTAACAAACTGAAAATAAAAAACAAACGGGCATTAAAGGAGTCGATGGAATCCTTGACTCAATATGTTATAGAGCAGGGTGAACAAGATAATATTTCTCTAGCCCTAGTTAAAATAGAAAGTTGAGGTGGCTATTGTGAAAATTAAATTACTAATCGCTGCTAGTGATAGTGATTATGTAGAGCATCTTTCTAGTGTACTATCTGAAAATTATTCAGATATATTTGAGGTGGTAGTATCTTCCCAGGCAGATCGTCTAAAAGATTTGATTCAAGATAATAGATTTGATGTTCTATTACTAGAACCAGCTTTTTTTTCTTTTATAGATTTAAGTTTAGTGAAACTTCCCATCATTTTATGGGATAGATTATCAGAAGATATTGAAGACTACGAAGTTCTAAATAAGATTGAAAAATATCAAAGAATATCTTCTATAGCAGGAACTATATTAGAGAAGTATTCAGAAATTAGTTCAAGTGTAAATAAATTTAGTTATGAAAAGACAAATATTACTGCTATATGGTCTCCAAGTGGTGGAGTGGGAAAAACTACAGTGGCCCTTGCATATGCTGCACGTAAGGCTCTAGGTGATAATAATGTTGTATATTTAAATTTGGAAAACTTCTCAAGTACGCAAATATATTTCCCAGAAAGAGGAAAGAGCATTAGTACAGCTTTTGAAAAACTTGAATCAAATCTTCCAATGTTTCTTAAAGGAATACGACAATATGACAGTGGATCAGGTATAAGTTATTTTAATGGACCTACCAACTATGATGATATTAATATACTAACGAAGGAAGATGTTGAAACGCTGATAAATGCTTGTGCAGTTGGAGTAGATGAACTGGTTATAGACCTATCAAGTCAGTGTGATGAAAGAATTCAGAAGATTTTCGAATTAGCAGACACCATAATGCTAGTTTGTGATCAATCGAAGACATCTCAAACAAAATTAAGGCAATTTCTTAATCAACATAGTATATCACAAAAGATAGAATTTAAAAGCATTCTTGTAAACAATAAAGGTGCTAAGGTTATAGAACCAAGCTTTACCAGGATAATAGATTTGCAAATTGTACAATCAACAGATCCTATTTCCATATATAAAACTTTGTCAGGGTCTAAATTTGAATAGTAGGTGATAAATTTGAATGATAATATGCGTAGTTTATTAATTTCACAGCTTAAGACAGAAGTTCAAAATCATGCAGATTTAACGACTATGAATGATGATGAGCTTCAGAAACTGGTGGCAAAGGTATTGGAGGATAAAATTGAATGGTCAAAAACTAATAATTTACAAGCTTATCGTGAATTATCAGCCTTAAATTTCCGTGAAAAAAAATATATTAAAGATATTGTTTTTGATTCTGTTAGAGGTTTGGGAATCCTTGGACAAGTTATTAGCGATCCAGAGATTACTGAAGTAATGATAAATGGATATGAGGATATTTTTATAGAAAAGGCTGGTAAGCTAATTAAGTTGGATAGTAAATTTGAAAGCAAGAGAGAGCTGGAAATTATAATAACAAAGTTTGTATCAAAAGCAGGACGGTCAGTAAATGAAAGTGAACCAATTGTTGACACTCGACTAGAAGATGGCTCAAGGGTAAATGTGGTTATGCCACCAGTAGCACTAAATGGACCAATTGTTACTATTAGACGATTTCCCGAAGAAGCCATGACAGTGGAGAAACTTATTTCATATGGCTCCTTAACACCAGAAGTTGCCAAACTATTAGAAATTCTAGTAATAGGAAAATATAATATATTTGTAAGTGGCGGAACAGGTAGTGGGAAAACTACCTTTTTGAATGCTTTATCTAATTTTATACCTAAGGATGAGCGTATTATTACTATTGAGGATTCTGCAGAATTACAAATAAATAATATTGATAATATAGTACGTCTTGAAACTAAAAATGCAGGGCCAGATGGAAAGGGTGCAATTATTATATCTGATCTTATTAAATCTGCCCTACGTATGAGACCAGAACGGATTATAGTTGGAGAAGTTCGTGGTGCAGAAGCACTTGATATGCTACAAGCTATGAATACTGGACATGATGGATCCTTATCAACAGGACATGCAAACTCTACATATGACATGATTAGCCGTTTGGAAACCATGGTTTTACAAGGTGCAAAGGGCTTACCTTTAGAAGCTATACGGCAGCAAATAGCTTCAGCAGTGGACATAATAATACATCTTTCACGATTAAGGGATAAAAGTCGTAAAACAATGGAAATTGTAGAAGTAGTAGGATATGATTTGGAAAAGAGACAAATTATTTTAAATAAGCTATATGAATTTCAAGAGGCA
>CAZXWU010000185.1:0-835 GCA_964644495.1 uncultured Tissierella sp. | reverse complement strand
GCAAAGGAAAGTAGTAAAGATAAGGTTGTAGGAAGATTAATAAGAACGGATAATCCTATGATAAACAAGCAGAAGCTTGTAAATGCAGGAATAGATAAGATCATATAGGAGTGAGAATATGTCAAATATATTTGCATCCTCCCCTATGGGAGAAGAACAAGATTATGAAGAAACTTATAACCGTAATAGTTCTATACCTGATTACACAATGAGCACTTCTGGTATTTTAGACCATATAATTTCTTTTATCATAGGATTTATCCTTGGATTTATGGTTATATTCATATTCTATAAGATAATTATTCTTTCTATTATTGGAGGAATACTTTTGGGGATAATCAACATATTTGTTTCTGCACAAGGGGCAATTGAAAAACGAAAAAATAAATTAAGGACTCAATTTTTTGATTTACTTGAAGCAATGTCTGTGGCAATGAGGGCGGGGAACCCTCCACTTAAAGCTTTAGAAAGTGCCAAGGAAGATTTGTCACTTATCTATCTTCAGGACAGTGATATAATGGTAGAACTTAATATTATGATCGGAAGATTTAATAATGCGGTGCCACTTTCAGAGATATTTTCTGATTTTGCAGAACGCAGTGAATTGGAAGATGTAAGGAGTTTTGCATCAATATATAGTACAATTGAGGGTAAATCAAGTCGGGTAGATGAAATTGTACGAGAAACCCAGGAAATTATAGCAGATAAAATGGAAATAGAAATGGAAATAGAAACAATGATGACTGCTGCTAAAACTGAAGTTAATATTATGCTGTTTATGCCCCTAGTGATTTTAGGCGTCATAGGTTATGTTGGAGAAGGGTTTATGGATGCA
>CAZXWU010000184.1:0-4307 GCA_964644495.1 uncultured Tissierella sp. | reverse complement strand
ATGAATATATTGTTTATATTAACTCTTTTTTCAATTTCTCTTAATATTTTGGTTATTTCACTGTGTTCCTCTATCAGCAGAGTTTGTATGTTAAATCTTTGAAGGTCTTTTATAAATAACTCTTGTTGTCTCTTTCTATATTTAAAGTCTTCGGGTGATTCCTTACCAAGCCTTTTTTTTACTTCCTTCAAGATACAATAATGTGTCCTTTGATTATTAGCGAAATTTATTCTTATTCTACTTAGTATGTGATCTAGGTTTGGATCCGAGAAACTAAATCCTAAAAACAAAAAGGTTTTTGATACTAAGTCACCAGATAAAGCATTAATAAATGCAGCGTATTTCATATGATAGGTTTCATAATCATCCTTTATAATTATTGCTTGGGATGGATGGTTTTTATCCCCATGCATTTTATATACTATAGCATCTCTATTCTTCTTGGTTAAAGCAAGATGTTCTACTGTATATTTTATATCTGGATTTCTACCTTCTTCCCTTAATGAATCTTCTATTAGAGAATCATAGTTACTTGTCCAATAGGTGCTTAAAGGTAGCCTTGCTAATATCTTATGATTTTCACTTTTCCCTGCCTTCCTGTCAAATTCTTCAAGTATAATTTGATTTATATTGTGCCTGTTCCCACACTTTTCATTAGAATAATATTGGGCTAGTCCTACTAAATCATTTATCTTTTCTATATCTATGTCTAATTCATCTGCCAGAGGCTTTAATAGTTCCTTCCAGCTAACAAAGCCTAATGGCATCGAAAGACCTGCACCTGCAAAAATTGCTACATTATCCTCTAATAATTCCCTAGCAAATTTATCTATAAATATCTCTATATCTTTTCTCATTAAATCACTCCAACATAGTGCGAATTTAACTTATATACTATATTATTTTTAGTATCCTATATAAATTATCAAGTGTATAACCAGATTTTCCTGATAGTTTATTCATCCCTTCCCACCTATCTAAATGCTCATCATTAACCACAGTTAGATTATTCAAATCTATATCATAAGATATTTCATATAGTCTTTGATTCGAATGCTCTAACCATTCCATAGCTTCTTTTCTTATAATCTTATCCCTATATTCACTTAATCTCTTCTTCCTAACTAATTCAGTAGCTAGAATCTCTGAATATATCCAAGGTGAATAAGTTTTTGTTTTAATAATATCATCAGTAGATGTCCCTTCTGATAAATTAATAGAGTTTTCGGTATTTAAAAAAATGATACATTCTGTTTTATCAATCATCTTATATAGGGCTGTTGATAGCATCATGTGTACGTGACTTGTTGTCCTATTTCTACAGTCATAATCATAAGTATTTGTCCCTGTATTTTTACAGAAATGATTGTCTAATTTCTTTAGTAAGTTATTGGAATAACCCCAAACCATTGAGTCTATAAAAGTTTCTATACCAAAACCTTTAAGCCATCCTGCAAGGCCTATGGCTAATTCTTCATCTGCATGTGAATGTGATAAAAATACATCTGCTTTTATTTCTGGAAACCAGTCTCCTTGTAATTTTGTACCATCTATAATACTGTCTTTGTTGATGTAACTATCTAAGCTTTCTCTAATAAGTTTTTGTTTTGTTGAAAAATCTAGTTTATCTAAAGCCTTATATTCACTAAAATTTCTATTTGTTTTTAAGTTTAATCCTGTAAATATTGTAACCCACCCCTTTTATTAATGTCATAGTTTATATGACCCTTTAAAATCACAAATATTTTTAGTATCTAATATAAATTTATCCTTTATTAAATCCATATTTTGTTTAATATGATCATGTCCTACCATAATAACAAGTATCTCTATTTCATTTATAAAATCTCCAAAGTCCATAAATTGATGGTCTACCATTCTTAACTTTACAAATGGATCATATACTTTTACTCCAAAGGATAAATGTTCATCCATTCTTTGTAACAATTGCAATGTTGGGCTTTCTCTTGTATCATCTACATTTTCCTTATAGGTTAGTCCATATAATCCTACCTTTGATATATCTGTTATGCTATGCTCTCTCATAATATCTCTAATCCTTCTAAGCACATGTTTTGGCATGGAATCGTTAGTCTTTCTAGCTGTTAAAATCATATTTGTTAAATCTGGATAATCCCCAACTAAGAACCATGGATCTACTGATATACAATGTCCACCAACTCCCGGACCTGGTTGTAATATATTAACTCTTGGATGCTTATTAGCAATTTTAATTATTTCATATACATCCATATTATCTACCCTGCATATTTTAGCTAGTTCATTAGCAAAGGCTATATTTATATCTCTATAGGTATTTTCTACAACCTTAGACATTTCTGCCGACCTTATATCTGTAACTACAATTTCAGCCTTACAGAAGGAAGAATATAAATCTTTTACCTTTTTCCCTATTTCCCTATCATCCGCTCCTATTGTTCTTGAGTTATTTTCTAGTTCATATATCATATTCCCAGGAATAATTCTTTCAGGGGCATGAACTAAATGAATATCTTGTCCTATTTTGAATCCTCTCTTTTCTATCTCTGGTCTAATATATTTATCTATAGTTCCAGGTGATATTGTGGATTCAATTATTAGTATTGCTCCTTTTTTACAAATGCCTAGTACACTATCTATTGCTGAAATAAGATACTTTCGATCAAGTTTTTTACTTTCTTTTATATATGGTGTAGGTACTGCTATTATATAGGTATCTACTTGTTTATACTCTGTAGAAAATTCCATTCCGTTAGTTATTGCTTCTTTAAATAATACATCTAGTCCATCTTCCTTAAAGGTTAATTTTCCTTTGTTTAATGAATCTATTAGTTTTTCATTATGATCTGTTCCAACTACTTTAATTCCATTTTTAGCAAACATTAAAGCTGTTGGAAGGCCAATATATCCTAATCCTATTACATTTATCATGTTTACTTGCCTCCAAAATATTATCCTATTTTAGAATATAATTTCAATAATTTTGATTCTTGAGTTTGCCAGTTATATTTTCTTATTACTGCTAATTGTCCATTATTTCCCATCTTCATCGCAACTTCTGAATTATTAATTAAATAGTTTACTGCTTCTGATATCTTATCAATATCATGTGGGTTTACATAAATACCACAGTTTTCTTCATCTATTATTTCCTTCCATAATATAAAATCAGTACATATTATCGGTAATCCCATATACATATACTCAAAGAATTTTGTATTTGATAAATTCCCTATATTCCCTTTACACTGAGATATATAATCTAACAAAACCATTCCAACGGATGAATTTGAATATACATCTTCAAATACTTTATTATATTCAATTTCACCATGATAGTTGACATGTCTCCAACCATCCAATTCCATTAGCTCATTTTGATATTCTCCGACAAGCTTACCTGCTAGCTCATATCTTACATTGTCAGTTTTTTCTAACGACATTATTATTTGCTTATGGCACCATTGTGAAGATATTCCACCTGCAAATGAAATTGCCCTTTTATCAAAAGCTAACTTTGGTAGTTTAATATTTTCTTCAACTATCGGAAAATTTAAAACCATTTCGACATTACTTAAATATTTATTATATCTATCTCTTGTCCAATGATAACATACTATAGCTCCATCTATCTTTTTAAGTACATAACTTTCATAAAGTTTATAGAATAGTTTTACTACTGGTCTTATAAATCTGGGTATCCACCCTTTGTCCTTAATAGTTAGTATATAATCCTCATGACTATCAAATATTACCTTTTTATTTCTTTTCTTTAATTTAGTTGCGATAGTAAGCAAATCTGGATCGTGTAAATGATAAATGTCATACTCAGTTTCGAGAGCTTTTTCTATTATCTTCTTTTTTGATACTACCATTCTCTCGTACCTATTTTTGGACTTAAAATTAGTAGCTACAATATTTACGCCATCTACAATTTCGTTTCCATTGTCATCATTTACAATTAATGTGACATCATATCCTTTCTTGACTAAAGATTTACATTCTTTATGAAATATCCTTACATCATATCTTCCATGAGCACTTGTTATGTGACAAACCTTCCTACCCATCATTTTCTCCCCTTATAAGCCTTAAGTATCAATTCAATAGCCTTTCTTCCTTCTTCCCCACTTACCAAAGGCTCCTTATATTCATTTATTGCCTCAATTAAATCCTTATAAAGTGGTGTATGCCCTAAATTGTTCTCGTCTAGTTTAACATTATCATAGTCTCTCTCATCTTCAAATATCCAAGTCTTTATTTCATTTCCAGATATAACTACAGTCCCTTTTTCTCCAAATACACTA
>CAZXWU010000183.1:0-4320 GCA_964644495.1 uncultured Tissierella sp. | reverse complement strand
TAAAATAAATGTCTTTCAGTCAATTCAATCTTACCTCCTTGCACCATCTAGGTAGTTTTGAAGTATATAAGAAGCTGCTACTTTGTCTATATACTTCTTTCTGTTTTCACGTCTAACATTGCCCTCTATGAGAAGGCGTTCTGCTGACATTGTTGTCATTCGCTCATCTATATATATAAGCTCTATATTAAACTTATTCTTTATTTTCTCAGCAAATTTCATTACCTTTTCACTTTGTGGACCTATTGTGTTATTCATATTTTTAGGAAGGCCTACTACAACCTTCTTGACATTATATTCATTTATCAAATCTTCAATAGCTGCATAATCTTTTTTATTGCTGTCTCTTTTTATAGTGGTGACTCCTTGTGCTGTAAATCCTAAAGGATCACTTACAGCCACACCAATAGTTTTATCTCCAACATCTAAACCCAATATTCTCTCCATAAACTCTCCAATTCTAGATTACTTTTATACAAAACTCTGGACAGACACCTGCACAATAACCACATAAAATACAGTTTTCATTAGGCACTGCCCTAGCCTCTATGACCTTTATACCATATTGTTTACATCTTTTTTCACATTTACCACAGCCTATACAATAATCAGCAACTATTAGCCTGCGATTTTTTTTATTTATCCTTGTTTTTAATGAGTTTGCTATATAGCCTCTTTCTAGGAGACTTATATTTGCCTCTATCTCTTCTACACTCTGCATACCTATTGCAAAGGAATGGACATAGGGTAGATCCTTTACAAAGTTAAAGGCTGCTTCAACATTGTTGATAAGATGGCCACCACCTAAGGGTTTCATTCCATATATACCTTTACCAAGCCTATGTAAATCATTAATTTCTTTTAGCATGTCATCTATGGATCCATCCTGGATTCCAATTCCATTTTTATTGACTATGGGATGAAGTATCTCTATCTCTTTATATTCTTTGCCAGCTTTTACACCTGAAACCCTATGGGTAGAAATACCAAAAGATCTAATCTTGCCTTGGGCTTTTGCTTGCATAAAATATTCTACAGCTTCAAAATGGCCCTTGACCGTATATGTGGACTCCTGCTCATGCAATAAAAATATGTCTATGTAATCTGTAGCTAACTCATCCAAGGCCTTTTCCAGACTAGCCTGAGCCATTTCCTTTGTATAGGCATAGGTCTTTGTAGCTATAACATAATCTTCTCTCTTAATTCCTTTTAAAGCCTGCTTTATATAGGAATAATTATCATATATCTCTGCTGTATCCAAGAAATTGATTCCCTTGTCATAAGCATATTCTATTAAATAAGCTCCTTCATCTATAGATAAATTCGCTTGAAATGGTGTCATTGTCAACGATCCAAAACATAGTCTGGATACTTCTATATCTGTATTTCCTAAAATAACTCTTTCCATAATTCCTCTTTCTTATAAGCGGACAGTTCAAGACTACTAAAAAAGTCGCTTACCTGTTATCAAACAAGATTCTTCAACTTCGTTTCAGAATGACAGGCTAATATAATATACTTTTTTATTGACCAGGGACACTTGCAGACAGCTGGGAAAAGTTGCTTTTTTGTCATCCTGAGTCTTCTTTCCTGTCATCATTTTCTTTACATAAGAAACAGGACGGCTATATCAACCGCCCTAGTCACTATAATATTTAATTTGATAGATATTCTTTTAATATCTCGCCTAATAATTCATCTCGTTCTAATTTTCTTATCAAATTTCTAGCATCTTTGTGGCTTGTAATGTAAGTTGGATCTCCAGATAATATATAACCTATGATTTGATTGATGGGGTCATATCCCTTATCCTTTAATGCTTCATATACTTGAATCAATATGTCTTTTGTCTTTAAGTCACTGTCTTTTTGCGATTTAAACATCATAGTTTCGTTAAAATCCGTACTCATTAATAACACCCCCATATAGCAATTATACCATAAACTGACACAGTATAAATGATTAATGACATTTATTTTATTACATTTTCAACTAGTTGTGGGACTATTGATAAGGCTTGATCTACCTTGGAAATATCTTTTCCACCAGCTTGGGCCATATCAGGTCTTCCACCACCATTACCTCCAGTTACCTTGGCAACTTCTCTGACTATATTTCCAGCTAATATACCTTTTTTATTTAGGTCCTTAGTTACCATAGTTAAGAATGTTAGCTTATCATTATTGACAGAAGCAAGGACTAATACACCTGATCCAATTTTGTTTCTGATTTCATCTCCAAGATTTCTAAGACTGTCCATATCCATATTTTCTAGCTTATAGGATATAGTCTTTACCCCATGAACATCTATAGCTGAGTTGATGATATCTTGAGATACATCTGTAGCCAGTTTCCTCTTGAGTTCTTCTATCTCTTTATCCTTTAACTTTACTTCCTCTGTTAAGGCTTGTGCTCTTTCTAATATATTGTTGCGATTGGTTTTTAAACTATGACTGATTTCTTCTATTTCCTTATCCAGTTCATTTAAGTAGTCATAAACACCAAAGCCTGTGATAGCCTCTATCCTTCTGACACCTGAAGCTATACCACCTTCAGATAAAATCTTAAAGAGACCAATATTTGACGTATTGTCTACATGAGTTCCACCACAGAGTTCCTTTGAATAGTCTCCCATACTTAAAATTCTAACTTCATCAGCATATTTGCTTTCAAACAAGCCAATTGCTCCAGATTTTTGAGCCTCTTCTAGGGATAGTAGGCTAGTTTTAACCTCCATACCCTCTAGTATCTTTTCGTTGACCCTTTTCTCAATTGCCAATAGGTCTTCCCTTGATAGACCCTCATAATGGGTAAAGTCAAATCGAAGTCTATTAGGTAATACTATTGAACCAGCCTGGTTTACATGATCACCTAGTACTTCCTTCAAGGCTTTGTGAAGTAAGTGGGTAGCGGAGTGATTTCTTCTTATAGAGTCTCTTCTATGATTGTCAACCTTAGCTGAGACTAAAGAGTCAAGTCTTACCTTTCCTTCTTTAACCTTGATATGATGGATAGTTAATTCTTCTACTAGTTTAGTATCTAGAACCTCAGCAGTAAAATCATCATTTTCAATGATTCCTGTATCCCCAACTTGGCCACCTGATTCTCCATAGAAAGGTGTCTTATCTAAAACTATTATACCCTCATCGCCTTCAAGCAATTCTTGAACTTTTTCATTGTCCTTGTTTAGGCTATTTATCTTTGAAGTATAGGATGTATAATCATATCCCGTAAATTCAGAGTTCAATTCGTCGAATATATGGCTATGGTCCTTGCTAGACCATCCACTGTCTATATCAAGTCTTGCACTTCTTGCCCTTTGTTTTTGCTCTTCCATCTTGATGTTGAATCCATCTTCATCTACAGCAAAAGATCTCTCTTCAAGGATTTCTTTTGTTAGATCTAGAGGGAAACCAAATGTATCATAAAGCTTGAATGCTCTTTCTCCACTTAATTCGGATGTATTATCTTCTAGCATTTCATTGATATAGCCTTCTAAAATAGCGATTCCTTGGTCGATGGTCTCTTGGAATTTGTCTTCTTCTGCTTTGATTATCTTGTTTATTTGATCTTTTCTATCTATTAAGTCGGTATACTCTACCTTCCAGGATTCAATAACAGTATCCACTACTTCATTTAGGAATTCATGATCTATACCTAGAAGTTTTCCGTGACGACCAGCCCTTCTAATCAATCTACGTAGAACATATCCTCTTCCTTCGTTGCTTGGTAGTACTCCATCAGAAACCAAAAATGTCATAGCTCTAGCATGGTCAGTAATTACCCTAATAGAGGTGTCCTTTTCATCATCAGTCCCATATTTATAAGAGCTGATAGATTCAATTTTTTTAATAATCTTTTGTATTTCCTTGACTTCAAAGATATTATTGGCGCCTTCCAATACTGCTGCTATTCTTTCAAGTCCCATACCTGTATCGATGTTTGGATGGGCTAATGGGTGATAAACTCCTGCTTCATCCTTATCAAATTGTGTAAATACCAAGTTCCAAACTTCTATAAATCTATCACATTCACAACCAGGTTTACAATCTTGGCCACCGCAACCATATTCAATACCTCTATCGATATAGATCTCTGAACATGGTCCAGAAGGTCCTACTTCTAACTCCCAAAAGTTGTCTTCCTTGCCCAATCTTACGATTCTCTCTTCATCTAAGCCTATATGCTTGGACCACAAGTCATAGGCCTCATCATCCTCTTCATAGACAGAAGCCCATAATAGGTCATCTGGAACTTCTAATCTTTCAGTAAAGAATTCCCAAGCCCACTCTATGGCTTACTTTTTGAAGTAATCTCCAA
>CAZXWU010000182.1:0-4321 GCA_964644495.1 uncultured Tissierella sp. | reverse complement strand
AAGTTCAATCGTTAAATATCTAAGAAAGTTTTTCTTGTTTTCTGCAACTAATTTTCATATATTTCAAAAAAGAAGAATCTAGCGCTATTATCACACTAGATTCTTTTTCTTAATTTACTAAGATTTTCTAATTATTTTTCACCAACAATAAATGAAAGCTTGACATTAACTCGATAATTAACTATCTTCCCATTCTCCACAATTGCTTGCATATTTTCAATATAGATGCTCTGAATATTATTTATCGTCTTAGATGCTTCATTTACTGCTTCTTGTGCTGCAGCCTCCCAACCATTTGCTGATTCAGCTAATAGTTCAACAACTTTAACAACCGCCATATTTACCTCCCCTTATCTTTAGAAGTATTTTATCCTGTTAAAGTTATTGTACCCAATTTTAATATATCTATCACTTTTTTATATATCAAATTAATTGTCTTTAGCTTTTAAATAAGGTACCCTTCGCAGTACCATCCCTTAGCTTAAGTAAAATATTATCTTCTTTACCTCTAGCTACTATTAATGATGTTCCATAATTAGTAACTATTTTAGCTGCTTCAATTTTTGTAGCTATTCCTCCTGTTCCAAAAGAAGATTTTTCACCTATAGTTATATTTCTTTCTAGCTCTGATGGATCATTCACTACTTCTATTAACTTAGCATTTCCATCAGATGAAGGATTATTGTCATATATTCCATCAATATCACTTAGTAATACTAATAAATCAGCACCCCAAAGAGCTGCAGTCCTTGCTGCTAGTACATCATTGTCACCTATCTTAATTTCTTCAACACACACTGTATCATTCTCATTGATTATAGGCAATACCCCTTCATCCAATAAGGTAAATAATGTATTTCTAATATTTAGAGTTCTAGTTTCTGATCCAAAGTCGTCTTTTGTTAAAAGTATCTGTGCTACATGAATTCCATACTTATTAAATATCCTCCTATATGAATCCATTAACTCCACTTGGCCTATAGCACATAGGGCTTGCTTGTAGTTCATATCTTCTTTTCTTGACCATTTTCCAATGGTACTCACACCTGCTATTCTAGCTCCAGAGGAAACCAATACTACCCTTTTACCTTCATCCATAAGTGTCTTCACTTGATATGCTAAATTTTCAATGAATTCTTTATCAATAGTACCATCATCAATAGTAACTGTACTACTGCCTATTTTTACAACAATCTTTTTACTAGCTCCAACTATATTTTCCATTATATCCCTACTTCCTAATTTGTCCTTGACCCGACACTAGATACTTATATGTTGTTAATTGTTCTAAGCCAATTGGTCCTCTAGCATGAATCTTTTGGGTGCTAATGCCCATTTCTGCACCAAAACCAAACTCTGCCCCATCTGTAAATCTTGTAGATGCATTTACATAGACAGAAGAAGCATCTACTTGTCTTTGAAACTTATTAGCATTTGTTAAACTCTCTGTGACTATTGCTTCAGAATGCTTTGTTCCATATTTATTGATATGGTCGATTGCTTCATCTATATCATTTATTATCTTTATAGCCAAAATGGCATCTAGATATTCTTCTTTATAATCATCTTCTGTTGCCTTGATTACATCAATTACGCCCTGAGTTAAATCACATCCACGAAGTTCAATTTTATCCTTTATAGCATCATATACCATAGGTAAAAATATGTCCTTTATATTCTTGTGTACAAGAAGTGTTTCACATGCATTGCAAACTCCTAATCTTTGAGTCTTCGCATTTACTAGAATATCCACAGCATTATTCAAGTCTGCTGATTCGTCAACGTACAAATGACAATTTCCTTCGCCGGTCTGAAGTGTAGGTACTCTAGCATTATTTATAACAAATTGGATAAGACCCCTTCCACCTCTTGGAATAATCAAATCAATATAATCATTTGCCTTTAACATATCTAATACTAAATCCCTATTTGTATCTTCAATAAACTGAACTACATCTTCTGATATAGGGGATTCTCTCAAACCATCCTTTATTGCTTTTACCAATGCCACATTAGAATTTATAGCAGAAGAACTACCCCTTAAAATAATACAGTTCCCTGATTTTAATGCTAAGCTAAAAGCATCAACTGTAACATTAGGTCTTGATTCATAAACTATACCTATTACACCTAATGGAACAGTCATTTGAGAAATAGTAAGCCCATTTTCCAAAGTCCAAACATTATTTGATTTCCATATTGGATCGGGAAGTTTTATAACTGTATTTATTCCATCAATTATTCCATCCAACCTATTGTCGTCTAAAGCAAGGCGATCAACCAATGCCTCTGACATATTATTTTCTCTACCTACCTTAATGTCCAATATGTTAGCCTTTAGAATATCTTCCCGATTTCTATCTATAGAATCTGCAACTTTCTTTAGGGCAATATTTTTATCTTTAGTTGAAGCGATGGATAACTGTTTTTCTACCTTTTTTAGTAGGATTCCTTTTTTACTTATATAAGTCACTTCAATCAAACCTCCTCTATTAACTACTATCTATTATACCATATAAACTATAAATCAATTACTTTAGCGGGCTAAAGAATTTGGTGTTTGTATTAGAATATTAGATTCTTGACTATTTGTCAATCTATTTTACCAATTTTATATTTAATGAATGAAAGGGGACCTCGTTTAAGATAGGCGGACAAAGGTATGGCCCCACACCTTTGTTTAAGGTATGGGGACACACCTCTGTTTAAGGTATGGGGACACACCTCTGCAGGACGGTCGATCTTTCTGAGGAATGTCCCCGACGTATGTCAATCTTACTGAGGAATGTCCCCGACGTATGTCAATCTTACTGAGGAATGTCCCCGGATATGTTATAATAAGTAGGAATATATCATTGGAGGGATTTATATGAGTTATCTGTACTATTACTTTATTACAATTAATGTAATTAACTTTCTACTATTTGCCATAGATAAACAAAAAGCTAAAAGGAATCAATGGAGAATTCCTGAAGCATGGTTGTTTTTTATATCATTAATAGGCGGGAGCCTTGGTGGAATAATATCCATGAATATTTTTAAGCATAAAACCAGTAAAATAGGTTTTGCTATAGGCATGCCATTTTTGTTGATAATTAACTTTCTTGGATGGTTTTATCTGAGTTAGTTCTTTGTCTAGACAAATATTCTTAGGCAAACAAGCTAACTATTATCCTAATAACCTGTGGAAATATTGAAATTACAACAACCATTCTTATAACCTGGATCACTATAACATCTGCACTCTTAACACCTATATCCGACGCTATTAAGGCCATATCAGTTGCACCTGCAGGTGTACAAGCTAACATTGCGTCCTTTGTAGGCATATTAAACTTTTTATGTATAAAGGCTCCCAGTACTAGGGATGTGATTGCATACCCTAAAATTAACACTATAGCAGGAAGTAATAGGAATTTTATTTCCAAAAGGTCCCCAAATACAACCGAGCTACCTATATATGTACCAGATAAAACTTGGGCTAGTCGTTTAAAATGCATAGGTAAACATGCCTTAGCTGTTAATAGATTGAATCCTATTACACCTATCATAGAAAATACCAAGGTCCCTGAAGGAATCCCAGATACTTTACCTATAAGGCCAGATATTGTAGCTATTATCAAAGTAGCAGCAAGGTTCCTTTTGTCGTAGGTTTTTTCAACATTTCTCTCATATCCATCACTTTCTATGTCTTCATCATCTAAAAGATCTAGTTTTGATACCTTACTAATCATGGATGGGAAAACACCTATACCGAATATCAGTCTCATAAATTGCATGGCAGCTACTTTTGTAGAATCCGCTCCCATTTCTACACTAATTAATGGTATATCACTCATACCACCAGGAATAGCACACATGAATGAAGTCAATAAATCTAAGGGACTAATAAAATAGATAATAAATCCAACTACAATATTTAAAGTAAATAGACCAATTAATATGGTCATTAAAGGTTTAAAAATATTCTTTAACCTATATAAATCACTTTTATCTAGACCAACACCTATAAAAGCCCCAGCAATTATCTGGGCAACAATTCTTCCTTCAGCTGGGACAAAGGCCATATTTGATAGGATATTAAATATAGAAACACCTAGGATAGATCCAATCATCATTGCACCAGGGACTTTTAGTCTCAGAAATACATATCCCACTAGTATACCAACAATCATGGTGATTATAAAATTATACATGTCATATTCCACCTTCTTTTAAATTGTAATATCATCATATCCCCAATTTACATATTTCACAAGTATTTACAATTTTAAAAAAATCTGCAATCAAAAATGATCACAAGGTTTTAATTTGGCATACC
>CAZXWU010000181.1:0-4323 GCA_964644495.1 uncultured Tissierella sp. | reverse complement strand
AAGTTTAATTGAGGTTAAATCCAATCCTGCCTTAACTAGAATTGTTTTGATATTACTTCAGGGTTGGTTAGGTAGCTCCTATATATTTTTATTATCAACAGGGGTTTTACAGGCAATACCTGGAGATTTATATGAAGCTGCAGATATAGATGGTGCAACTGGCTGGCAGAAAATAAGGCATATAACACTGCCTATTGTATTATTCCAAACAGCTCCACTACTAGTTGGGCAATATACTTTCAACTTCAACAATTTCTCCATAATATACTTGTTCAATGGAGGAGGACCATTTAATCCATCTAAGTATGGTAATTTAGCGGGTTCATCAGATTTATTGATTTCTTATATATATAAATTGACCATGGATAATCAATACCAAGCAATTGGTGCAGCTATTTCTATACTGATATCCCTAGGATTAATGTTCTTTGCATTTATTGGATATAGAAATTCAAAGGCTTTTAAGGAGGAGAGATTATAATGAAACTATTTAGACGAAAAAATAAAGAAAATCTTTATCTTTCTGATAAGCAGCCTTTAGATTTTGTTGGGAAAGTTAATCTGGGATTGACTTATGCTATTTTGATTGCATGGTCTATAGTTATAATATGGCCTCTTTATCAGATGGTGGTATCTGCCTTTAATGGTGCTCAAGGCCAATATCTAAGACTCAACGATAGGTTTGAGTTTTCCTTACAACACTTTGACTACCTATTCAATGAAACTTTGTATCTAACATGGGTTAAGAACACAATATTTATTGCTGTTTCAACAGCCATATTGACATTGATTATAGTCTCATTTACTGGCTATGCCTATTCAAGATATAGGTTCAAAGGTAGAAAAGCCTCATTGATGGCTATAATGCTGATTCAAACGATACCTACCTTTGCAGGAATCACAGCATATTTTACAATCCACTCAATCGTTTCAGACGTGATACCTATATTCTCTAGACAGATGATGCTTATACTGATCTATGCTGGAGGAGGTATTGCTTCCAACACATTTATATTGAAGGGATATATAGATTCAATATCTTCAGAGTTGGACGATGCTGCTAAAATAGATGGATGTAGTAATTTTCAAATTTACAGACTTATTATTATGCCAGTAGCGAGACCTATGCTTGCTATAATAGCACTGTGGTCATTTATTGGACCTTTTATGGATTATTTGCTACCTAGAGTACTCTTAACCAGTCCCCAGTCATATACATTGGCTGCTGGTCTATTTACTCTTATCAATGATTTTAGGACAATTAATCAACCAGCCTTTGCAGCAGGTGGTTTACTAACAGCTGTACCTATAGTGATTTTGTTTGTATCATTGAGAAAACAGCTAGTATCAGGATTGGCTCAAGGGTCTGTAAAAGGATAATATAGGGGGAAGAAATCATGAAGGTAACTTTAAATAATATAGGCAAGAAATATGAAGGAAGACAAGAATTTACCATTCGAAATATAAATTTAGAAATTGAACACCAGGACTTTTGTGTAATATTAGGGCCATCAGGCTGTGGCAAGTCAACCCTACTAAGAATGATAGCAGGACTTAATTCAGTTACTGAGGGGGATATCCTCTTTGACGGCCGTCGAATAAATACTATTTCTCCTAAGGACAGGGATATTGCCATGGTTTTCCAATCCTATGCCCTATATCCACACATGACAGTCTATGATAATATGGCCTTTTCCTTGGCTATGAGAAAAGAGAGAAAAAAGGTTATAGATGAGAGGGTGAAGGAGGCAGCTGAATCCCTACAAATAACAGATTATCTATATTCTAAACCCTCCGACATATCAGGTGGTCAAAGGCAAAGGGTTGCACTAGGAAGGGCAATGGTAAGAAAACCGAAAGTATTCTTAATGGATGAGCCCTTATCAAATCTAGATGCAAAACTTAGAGAACATATGAGGGTAGAACTAGTTCGTCTTCACAAGAGCTTGGGAACTACAACTATCTATGTAACCCATGATCAAACAGAAGCTATGACCATGGCAAACTTAATAGTTCTTATGAATGATGGTGTTATTCAACAAGCTGGTAAACCTGAGGAGTTCTACAACAGACCAGCTAATGTATTTGTAGCAAAATTTATAGGTTCACCAACCATGAACATTATAGAGGGTAGTATAAAAGACGGTAGGTTTACTACTGGTGATGGCATCCTTTCCATTACACCATCACCTGATGATATGAAAAGCCTAGATGGCTATGAAGGTAAAAGTGTCTCAGTGGGTATTCGCCCTGAAAGGTTTGAGAGTGGAGACCAGCATGTTGATAAATTTGACTGTACAATTGATGTCGTAGAAATGCTAGGCAAGGAAAAGATTATCTATGCTAGGCTGGACAATGACTTAGAATTTGTTATATCAACTCCAGGGCATTATGACTATAATGATGGGGAAAGACATTCATTTGGATTTGATATAGATGCTTTGCATTTTTTTGATACGGAAACAGGTTTAAGAATAAACTAATACTAGTAATATAAGAGGTGATAGACCTGATAAAGAAAAATCAAGTTACCATTAGTGATGTAGCTAAATTGGCAGGTGTTTCGCCTTCCACAGTATCAAGGGTTATTTCCAATAGTCCCAAGATCAGTGAAGCTACAAAAGACAAGGTTTTAAAACATATGAAAGAATTGGGTTACCACCCCAATGCAATAGCCAGATCTTTAGCTAAAAGTAAGACCGGAAACATTGGGGTAATTATGCCTTCAAGAACAGAAGATATATTTTTGAATCCATTCTTCCCAGAGGCAATAGGAGGAATTGTAAGAGCTTCGGCAAAAACTGGCTACGATATTCTTTTATCGACAAATACTGAATCAGAGCATGAATTAGATTCTATCAAAAATCTAATTCATGCTTCTAAAGTAGATGGCATAGTATTGATGTCCAGTAAGGTAGATGATGAAAGTATTGACTATTTGACTTCAATTAATTTTCCCTTTTCTATTATAGGGTCCCCTTATAATAAGGGTGATGGAATTAATTATGTTGATAATGATAACTTTATGGCTGCTTATGAATTGACGGTTTATCTAACAAAAATGGGCAGGAAAAATATAGCCATGATAGCTGGTGACCCAAGTCTTATGGTTACAAAGAAAAGAATCGAAGGCTATAAAAAGGCAATTGAGGAAAGTAATTTAGTTTTTAATGAAAAACATTTATTTATAGGTAGTTTTAATGAAGAAACAGGGTATAAATATGGAAGAGAATTATTAGACCTTGATCCAAGACCAGAAGCGATAATAGTAACGGATGATATAGTTGCATTTGCTGCAATTCAGGTATTAGAGAGCTTAAATATCTCGATACCAGAAGATATTGCCATTGCAAGTTTTAATAATAGTGTTCTTTCTAGGTATTCACAAACACCTTTTACCTCTGTAGATGTCAATGCATATGAATTAGGTTTGGAATCTATTAACCTACTAGTAGAGGCTATAGAAAAGGGACTCAGAAACAGCAAAAAAATAATACCCTATATAATTCATAAAAGGAAGTCTACAGAAATGTAAGGTTGACACTTAGAACGCTTAGGGATATTATGTAAGTAAATATGGTTACATTTTAATTAATTACATTTGAATAATAATATATAAAAACTAAGGAGGAATTTTTTAAATGTCAGAATTAAAATTTAGGATCGAAAGTGACTCTATAGGTGAAAAAGAGATACCAGCTGGTGCATATTATGGTATAAACGCAGTTAGGGGAGCTGAAAATTTCGGAATTACTGGTAGGGTTATTCATGAGGAACTGATTATAGGCCTTGCTCAAGTCAAAAAAGCATGTGCTATCTCAAACTTTGAAGCAGGTATAATGACAAAGGAAGTTAAAGATGCTATTAGTGCAGCTAGTGACGAAATTATAGAAGGAAAGTTACACGGAGAATTTATCTGTGATCCAATCCAAGGTGGAGCAGGTACGACAGCTAATATGAATGCTAACGAAATAATTGCAAATAGAGGTAATGAAATTTTAGGTGGAGAGTTAGGAGCATATGACAAAGTTCATCCTAATGACCATGTAAATATGGGTCAATCAACAAATGACGCCTTCCCTACAGCGGGTAAAATAGCAGCTTTACAACTTGGAACTAGAACTCTTGAGGAATTAAAGAAATTATATGAAGCATTATTAGAAAAATCCAAAGAGTTTGACCATGTTATAAAAATGGGTAGAACCCATCTACAGGATGCTGTACCTATTAGATTAGGACAAGAATTTCACGCTTATAGTTCAGTGATCAAAAGGGATATCACCAGGATTGGGACTGCACTTGATGGCCTTAGAACAGTAAATA
>CAZXWU010000180.1:3564-4344 GCA_964644495.1 uncultured Tissierella sp. | reverse complement strand
GGTATCTCAGAGTTTATATCTACCATACCGGGGATTACAGAATATGAGCTCTTGGCTTACCATAACTTAGGTGAATCTAAGTATAATTCCTTGGGAAGACCCTATGATCTAAAAGGTGTTCAATCACCATCAGATGAGGAAATGAGGGACTTGGTAAAGTGTGCAAACCAAATACTACAAGATTATAACAAAGAATGTTTTTATGTAAAAGATAATGAAAAGGAGATGATAATATGATATCAGAAAAAACAGCAAGACTTAATGATAAGGTACGTAACACACCTGCAACTATCTGTTTGGACCGTGCAAGGTTGGCAACTGACTTTTATAGTCAACCATCCATGGAGCCTTTTATACTGAGAAGAGCAAAATCTTTTGAGTATGTTCTAGCAAATAAAGAAATCTTCATTGATGAGGACTCTATTATAGCAGGACATCTTGCATCTAGATTGAATGCTGTACCGATTTATCCTGAAACAACTGCATGGTTACGTGATGATTTGGAAACTCTTGATACAAGAAGCTCTGATCATTTTGAGTTTCTACCAGGTGAAAAGGAAGAATTAAGAGAAATCGCTGATAAATGGAAAGGTAGGACTTTTGGAGATTTAACAGATGCTCAAATAGATGATGATATGAAAGATATGATAGATATTGGAATTTTTACAAAGGGAGTTTCTAATCTTTCAACAATGAATCATGCACCTGATTACGATGAAATGATTAAAAAAGGTTATCGTTACTATATAAATAAGTGTAAAGAAAACATAGCAGCCTTAG
>CAZXWU010000180.1:0-3554 GCA_964644495.1 uncultured Tissierella sp. | reverse complement strand
CATATGAATATTGAAAATATGGAAAAAAAGCTTACATGGGAGAGTATGATTATCGTAATGGAAGCAATTATAAAATTTGCTCAACGTTACGCAGACCTAGCTGAGGCAATGGCTAAGGAATGTTCTGATTCTGAGAGGAAGCAGCAGCTATTGACTATGGCAGAGAATTGCCGTCTAGTTCCGGAAAACCCACCAGAGGATTTCCTACAGGCTGCACAGTTTGTATGGTTTACCCATCTTGCATTAATGATGGAGGTAAATGGCGCAGACCATAGTCTTGGTCGTTTTGATCAATATATGTACCCCTTTTATAAGAATGATTTGAAAAATGGGGTCAAAGATGAATTCTTCGCTGATGTTATAAATGAGTTCAAACTCAAATTTGAAGAGCTTTGGGTATTGCGTACAGAGAGAGAATCACAAGCTTATCCTGGTTGTCCTCTTTGGATACACATGATGTTAGGTGGTGTACTTCCAAATGGCAAGGATGGTTGTAATGAGCTTACGAATTTAGTTCTTCATTGCATGGAAGATCTACAGACTAAGGAACCTTGTGTATCTTTCCGTTATCATGATGATGTTAATCAGGATACTTTCCGCTTAGCTATAGCTGTAGCGAGAAAAGGAGGAAGTCACCCTGCATTCTTCAATGACAATACAGCAATTCACCATCTTCTTGCTCTAGGTTTTACATTGAAAGAAGCAAGAAACTGGGGAATATGTGGATGTATAGAGCCTATAGTTCAAGGTAAAACTGACTTTCAGTCAAATGCAGGATACTTTAATCCAATTAAGATATTTGAGATTATGCTTCATGATGGCATGGACCCTTTTACCAAAAAACAAATAGGTCCTCATACTGGTGATGTAAGAAACTTTACATCTGTAGAAGAATTGATGGATGCATATACTAAGCAGCAGGAGTTCTTTATGAAGAAATTTATAGATGTATTTAATAGAATAGTTTCTCTTCATGCTCATACGCTACCTACTGTAACCGGATCTTGTTTTACAGAAGGATGTATTGAAAAGGGAAGAATATTGCAACGTAAAGGTGCAAACCACCGTTATTCTGCAATTGCAATATCTAGTGTAGCAAATCTAGCTGACTCTTTAGCTGCTATTGGGGAATGTGTATTTGATAAGAAATATTTAGATATGACTGAGTTGATGTCTCTTATTGAAACAAATTTTGAAGGTAAAGAAAATATGCGTCAACTTTTGATTAATAAGGCACCTAAATATGGAAATGATATTGAAATAGTAGATGATTATGCACATTGGCTGATAGATTTATGTAATGAGCAGGCAACACAGTATACAGATGGGCGAGATGGTAGATTCACTACTGTAGTAGCATCGCAGTCATATAATGTTGTCCTAGGTAGGTTGATTGGAGCAACTCCTGATGGAAGAATTGCCTATGGAGATCTTGCTGACAATGCATCACCTATGATAGGAATGGATAGAAATGGGCCTACAGCTGTTGTATCTTCTGTAGCTGCTCTAGATCCATTGATTCCACAAAGTGGTATACTTCTTAATCAACGTTTTGATCCAAATATAGTAAAGGGTGAAAAGGGACTGGATATTCTAGAAACAGTTATTCGCACATACTTTATGAAACATGGACAACATATTCAAATTAATGTTGTTGACACTGATACACTGCTAGCAGCTCAAGAAAATCCTCAGGATTATAGAAATATATTAGTTCGTGTAGCAGGATATTCCGCTTATTTTGTTGATCTTGAAAAAGATATACAAGATAACATTATATCTAGAACCGTACAAACATCACTGTAATACTAATTACAGAAGATTTTACAATATAAATCTATAGGGTATTACATCTGTATATTCAGGTGTATAGGCTGTAGATTATCTACAAATAAATCACCCTTACACTTGTTAGTTATAAAACAAACAAAGGATATCTACAATTGCTAGAAGGGTTGTATAAAGGAAGGAATTATTCAATGTATAAGAGACTTGTAAGCGATAAATTGATAATTGTATCATTTCCAATATGTAACTTAATTGGCATATATATAACTACTATATAAGGAGGTAATCAATGTATAATAAGGATATATAAGCAATGGATAGGACATCTTAGAAAATTTAAAAACTAAAAAATTAAATTTGGAGGTAGGATATGTCTAATAAGGGAAATATTAAAACACCAAAGTTTGCAGAAGCTTTAATTTTATCAGTATCATTAGTAATGATTTTACTATTAAGTGTTATGGTTTTCGATTTGGATATTCAATTAGCACTGTTTGTATGTATAATAATTACAGTAATTTATACTGTTTACTTAGGCTATCAATGGCAAGCAATTGAGAATATGATGATGGATGGCATTAGTAGTATACTAATTGCAGTATTGATTCTTATGCTTATTGGAGTAGTTATTGCAACCTGGATTGCATCAGGCACTATTCCTTATATAATTTACATTGGTTTAAAACTTATTTCACCAAAATTCTTCCTAGTTTCAACTTGTCTGACATGTGCATTTATGTCTATGGCTACTGGAAGCTCCTGGTCTTCTGCAGGAACAGTAGGTATAGCATTTATGGGAATTGGGGCAGGTTTAGGAGTTAATCCTGCCATGACAGCGGGGGCAGTTGTTAGTGGAGCGTACTTTGGAGATAAACAATCACCTTTCTCTGATACTACAAATTTATCTGCCGCTTTATCGGGAACTACTTTATTCGAGCATATGGGTTCTATGATGTGGACAACTACACCTGCTCTTATAATTAGTTTGATACTTTATACTATTCTTGGATTTACTAGTTCGGGAACAATAGGTAGTAATGCCGATACAGTCAACTTATATTTAACAAACTTAGCAGCAAACTTTAATTTAACACCATTATTATTGTTACCAATAGTAATTTTGATTATAGTAATAGTTCGTAAGAGTCCGGCTTTACCAGGACTTGTAATATCCTCTATTGTAGGTGCGGCTTTTGCACTTGTATTCCAAAAGGTATCTCTTGTAGAGATTGGTGGTTTTATGTTTGACGGTTTTTCAATATCTACAGGTGTAGATCAAATAGATACATTGTTAAATAGGGGTGGCCTATATAGTATGTTATGGACAGTGAGCTTCTATTTTATGGCTGTAATATTAGGTAGTATATTAGATGAAACAGGAGTATTGAGAGTATTACTTGAAAAATTAGCAAGAGTAACTAAGACAGCAGGAAGCTTGATAACTTCAACTATTATATCATCCTTTTCAATGTGTGCCTTTACAGGATCATTAGAAAGTGCTATGTTGATAACTGCTAAGCTATTTGGACCAGCTTATGATGATTTGAATTTGGATCGTAAAGTTTTATCAAGAAGTCTTGAAGATGGAGGTACAATGTTAGCTCCCTTGATTCCATGGAATTCAAATGGTGTTTATATGGCTACGACACTAGGTGTTGCTACAATTAGTTATATACCGTATGCATTTTTAGGTTTATTAACACCTATAATAGCAGTTATTTTTGCACACTTGGGAATAGCTATATTTAAAAAGCAACCTGAGGGAG
>CAZXWU010000179.1:0-4350 GCA_964644495.1 uncultured Tissierella sp. | reverse complement strand
CCAGTGGTTTTGATTACTGGTACTTCAGTAGTGAACTGACTTTTACCCATCATTGGGCCACCTATAATAATTTTATATGGGTCTTCTGTAAATCCACCACATTGATCAATTAGCTCCTGGATTGGTGTACCAATTTTAACTTGAAAGACCTTAGGTTCTTTAACTATATGTCCAGTAACAGTAACAATTCTTTCGTATAATGGCTTTCCTTCAAGTATGGCATCTCCAATTGCCTTAGCTGTAGCCACATTATTCACAACACAAGCAACATCTGCTGGTAAGCCACCAGATGGGACTTCTTTGCCAAGAATTGCATTGATAATTCTCTTCTCATCTCCTTGGGGATATTTTGTTTCCATAGCAACTATTTCAATATTATTTGAATCCCTTAGAACTTCTTTAAAAGCCTCGATTGCATCTAACTTGTTTTTTTCTATAGCAATTATTCCCTTATTTACATTTAAGGCTTTCATAATAGCTTTAGTCCCAAATATAATTCTCTCAAACATCTCCAGCATACTTCTGTGGTCTGGAGTTAAAAAAGGTTCACACTCTGCTCCATTTAGGATAAATGTATCTACCTTTTTATCTGTTGGAGGTAAGAGCTTTACGTGAGTTGGAAAACCAGCACCACCTAATCCTGTAATACCAGCTTCCTTTACAATTTCTATTATTTCTGTAGGAGATAATTCTTCTAGGCTAGCCCTTGGTCTTATAGATTCATGTAGCTGATCCAAGCCATCTGATTCAATTTCTATAGTGTCAACTCTTTTACCCGCTGGAGAATATAAAGGTTTAATACTCTTTACTGTCCCAGACACACTTGAATGAATAGGTGCTGAAATATGAGCTGTAGACTGGCCAATTTTTTGACCCATTTCAACATATTCTCCAACCTTTACAAGAGGCTTGCAATGTGCACCAATATGTTGTTGTAATGGTATATAGACTACTTTAGGGTCATTAGCCTTGACTATAGGTTTTCCGTTTGTAAGCTCTTTATATCCTGGCGGATTGATTCCACCCTTAAAAGTTCTATTTTTTAGTCGCATTAGTATCCCCCTTTGTTAAAGTCACATTTATTTACCCAAATGAGATTATACATATATTATAACAGAAAATCGCTTTCATTACATTATGCTATAACATTTGTTAGTAAATGTGTGAAAAGGAAAATGATGGATATCTCAATGTAGAATAGGCTAAAACACTAGAGATGAAACCCAAGGTAGAAGAATTCTACCTTGGGTTTTGATCTCTAATCTAGATAAAAATTTTATAATATAATTCCTTATTGCTTAATGAACATTTTTTAGGGTAACTATTTATTTGAGGCTTAAACTTACTAAATTAATATAGGGGGTATTTAATATGATACAAGATAATATTTACAAACTATTAAATGAGCAGGTAAATAAGGAAATGTTTTCAGCATATCTATATCTGGACATGGTAAACTACTATATAGATAATGGTTTAGATGGTTTTGCAAACTGGTTTAAAGTTCAAGCCCAAGAAGAGATGGATCACGCAATGTTATTTGTGCAATATATGCAGAACAATGGTCTATCAGTTAAATTAACACAAATTGCAGGACCAGAAATAGAATACTCAAGTTTTGATGTTCCTTTAGACGAGGCTTTAGAACATGAGAAATTTATAACTCAATCCATACATGATATATACGACTCCGCATCCCAAGTTAAGGATTATCGAACTATGCAATTTCTAGATTGGTTTATTATGGAGCAGGGTGAAGAAGAGAAAAACGCAGAAGATTTAATTCTTAAGTATAAAAATTTCGCAAGTGATGGAAAGGGTTTATATCTACTAGATCAGGAGCTTGCAGCAAGAATACATGAACCACCATCATTGGTTTTAGATTAATCATAGGCTAGATACTTCTTACAATTTAAAATTTAAAATTTTTATCAACAATAAAAGGCTGCTAGCTAATAATGCTGGTAGCTTTTTATTGCTTAGTTTAAGCCATAGGACAACTAATAATGATAGATAGCTTAGGAATTGGGTATATAAATACCCGTATGACTTTTATAGCAATTATAGGTAGGTGGACACATGATTAGATTTGAAAATGTATCTAAGAGCTTTATAGTAAATGGTAAAGAAACTAGAGTACTTCGTAATATTAGTTTATCCATTGGAAAAAAAGAGATATATGGCATAGTTGGACAAACAGGTAGTGGAAAATCAACTATTTTGAGATTAATGAATGGATTTATAGAGCCTGACGATGGAAATATATATTTGATGAATGAAAAACTGAGTAGTAAAACTAAACATACATTAGTTAAAGATACATCCATGATCTTCCAGAGTTTTAATCTATTAGGAAACTTAAATGTCCTTGATAATGTACTCTTACCATCAAGGATAAGAAAAGAGAACAAAAAAGAAAAAATTGAGAAGGCAAGAGAACTATTATACTATGTAGGTCTTTCTAATCTTGAAAAATCATATATTCGCAATCTATCAGGTGGAGAAAAACAAAGAGTTGCTATAGCTCGTACTTTGATGACAAATCCAAAGCTAATATTTTGTGATGAGCCAACCTCCGCCCTAGATGAAAAAATGAGCTACGAAGTATTAAAGTTACTAAAAGATATCAATCAAGAGTATGCAGCCACTATAGTCCTAGTATCACATGATATTTCTGTAGTTAAAGCCTTGTGTAATCGCGTAGCTATAATTGAGGATGGTAGGGTTGAAGACGTAGTTTCTTTAAAAACCAAAGGATTGACACCAACCACCTATAAGGAGGCTTTGCTTAGTGATTGATAGGTATATAGAAACACTTGAAATATTTAAGGCAGATATTTTTAAGTCCTTTTATGAAACACTGGAAATGATGTTAACGGCAATGATTATTTCACTAATTATAGGTTTATTACTTGGATTTATTTTATTTATTACAAATTTAAATGGGATAAATAAAAATAAAACAATATATTTTATCATATCAAGTGTAATAAATATTATACGCTCAATCCCATTTATTCTATTTATAATTGTAATAATCCCATTTAATCGGATTGTTTTAGGAACAGGATTTGGTGTTAATGCATCAAAGATTCCTTTAACTTTTATTGGTATAGCAACATTTGCCCGCTTTGTTGAAAAGGATTTATTAGATGTGGATAAAAACATCTACGAAACCTCTTATGCCCTAGGTGCTAACACTATCCAATACTTTATATATTTTTTATTAAGAGAAGCGAGATCAGGATTAGTTCTAAGTTTTACATCTACTACTATTAGTATATTATCCTATTCAACTGTAATGGGTATAATAGGTGGTGGTGGGCTAGGATACCTGGCTATTAGTGAAGGTTATTATAATTTTAATTATCCATTGATGTGGATAATTATAACAATGATGATTATAATAGTTCAGATTGTACAAACAACTGGCAATATAGCAGCAAGAAAAATTGACAAAAGATAAGGAGTTGTTAAACGTGAAAAGAATATTTTTAATTTTAAGCATTTTCCTATTAAGTGTATCCCTAATGGCTTGTGGGGCAAATACTGAGACCGGCAATGAAAATAGTGAGATTAATGTGGGTGTTTCATTCTATCCCATGAAAGATATTTTAAATCTGATTGAAGAGGATATAAATGAAGAAGGCTATGAATTAGTTATCCATGAATTTTCAGACTATCAAGCACCTAACAACCTATTAAATAATGAGGAATTAGATGCAAATATGATCCAACATGATTATTTCCTACAATCTTTTAACCAAGCTAATGACTCAGATTTAGTAACAGTTTTGCCTATATATCATGCTACATTTGCTTTATACTCTAAGGATTATGTATCCATTGATGAAATACCAGATGGTACTAGTATCACCCTTCCAGATGACTCAACAAACTTAAGTAGAGCCTTATATTTATTAGGGCAAGTTGATATACTCACATTTAAAGATAATAAAACAATTGGATTAAGTGTGGATGATATTGAGTCCAATCCTAAAAACTTAAAACTTGATGATATAGTACCTTTAACAAGCTTAGCTCAAAGATATTCTGAAACAGGCCTTGCCATTATGTATCCTACCTATGCAAAGAGCTTAGAATTAGTAGGTAATGAACAAAGGATATATGTTGAAAAACAAGACGAGGTAACGGAAGGTTATGCTATTTCCTTAGTAGCCAGACAAGATAATAAGGACAGTGAAAAGATTCAAATCTTAATCAAACACATAACAAGTGATAAGGTAAGACAATTTTTAATAGACAATTATGACTGGGCAAGTAGTCCTGCATTTTAGATGTTTTTAATAAAGGAGGAAAAAATATTGAGATTTATTTCATGGAATATTG
>CAZXWU010000178.1:0-4358 GCA_964644495.1 uncultured Tissierella sp. | reverse complement strand
ATTAACTTTTCTGGTTTCTTCATCAATTACTGTACCTTTCAATTGGTCTAATTTTCCCAACATAGGGGTCAAATCCAAATCATTATTTTCACTACCATCAAACTTTACTAATGTGACTTTATTTGCTCCTACTACACCTTCAACTGGTTCATATTTATCTAAAGTAGGATTGTAATATTGGGAAATTGGGTTGCCATCTTTATCCTTAACTATTTCTTTAGTATTATATGCCATTAACTCACCACCTGTATCAATTCATCTATCTTAGCAGTTATTTGGTCAACTAATTCTTGAGATTGAATTTCATTCCCTTGACTATCTACCACGTTTACTCTCAAAGTGTTGTTTACACCCTCAACAACTTCATATTGTTGAGTATTTGGATTCCAATATTGAGGGACCGGTTTACCATTTACATCTTTAATTATTGATTTAGAATTATACATCTGTCAACACCTCGATTGTTCTTTCTGCAACTCTAATTTGAACTTCTTGTAAATATTTCTTCGGTACATCGCTTTCATTTTTTACATTTGCAAGGATTAAAACCTTCCACGCATCAATTAATTTTAAATCTATAACATTCCATTCCATCAAATCACCTCTTGTAATAAGGATAATATTTCTATAGTTTGTTCTGCTTTTCTAATCTCCTCCCCATTGGGCATTAATCTATTTAACATTTCTTTTTCAAATCTTTCATCTTCTGTTAGGACTCTATTGTAACTTCCAATCTCTTCTAATTCTAACTCTGACATCTTAATTAATTCTCCATCTACTACCTTATAATTATAAAAATCTATTGGATAATCATCTATAACCAGATGGTTTAAAGGATCTTCATATAAATTATCATAGGGTTGTCCTTCAGGTATTTTAGCTAAAACTCTATTTGTTTGTTCACTGTAAATTAACATCAAGTCTCCTCCTATTCCCCTATAACTATTACTGTAAAACCCATTCTCGAGTAATAGGTTTCTCTACGAAAATCATCTACGCCGTTTTGTGCAGTTATTCTAAAAAATGATTTTACTCTGATCTCTGGTGTAGGTGAGTTGAAATCCTTACTATCAACATATAAATGACCCAGCAAATCATTTGCTAAAAACTCTACCATTCCAAACAATGGCCCTTCACGCTCTACAACTTGACCGACCCTTATTACTAAGTTCGAAATTACAAGGAATATCTTAACAGTGTCACCCCTATTTCTAAATCTTTCTGGTAGATATATAGTCGTTGCATTTGGTTCCCTTTGTTCTGGTAACCACGCATAATTAAAATCTTGTATCCATATATCATTTAAATAAGCACTTTCTCCACTCTCCCACTTCCTCACAAACCCATCTGCTCTCATTTCAGAATATTGATTTCCTGATCCAGTATGTCTTATCTTTAATCCTGTTTCACTTAATTCTAAAATACTACCTTTGAATGAGAATGTTCCAGTATTTAAATTTAAAGTAAATTCATTATTTTGACTCGTTAATATGCCCGTTTCAACCATATCAGCCGTTACAATTCCAGCTGCTACCAACATGGCAACTATAGACCCATCTGCAGATATTGCTGTAGTGTATGGCCCATCTACGCCATTTTCACTATATCCAAACCCACCTAATCCCCATTTCCATACCTTCATAGCCTTGGATAAATCCTTATTATCAGCAACATAAAAGGCATCCCCATCTTGTACTGCATATCCACCTAGCATATTTGCAATTAACTCTGTAGATGCTAATATCTGCTCTTCCAAAGTAGTTAGTTTATCCCCTACCTCCACGTCAATTTTTCGCTTTATTTGTGCTATCTTTCTATTAGTAGATCCTTTGTATCCCCTTGATATTTCAGGAAGCCCTTTCGCTTCTAGGTTGCTCCTGCCCCTATATTTAAAAGTGGACTTAGTTATCAAAGTTTCATATGTTTTTCCATCTCTATCTATTTGAGTGATTATATCTCCTGCTTGAATTGCCATGTTGCCTTGCCAATTACTCGTATAAGGTATAAATACTGTATCCTTCACATTGTCAAATATATTAGGTAATACAGTCTCATAATTGCCTTGAAGTAGAGGATTATCAGTTAAATCTATAGCATAATCTTCACTACCTGTAAGATAAGTTGTGTCTTCTGTACTAACCATTATACCTTTTATTTGAACTACATCATCAGAAGGCTTGAAATCAAATCTATTACTAGGATCTAAAGTTAACCCTGTAGCTTTATACCAGGATAATTCCAATGCTCCATTTCTATTACACTTAGCAAAGGTACCACTTAGCTCTGCTACATATCCCATGATATCTCTAAATGTTAGATCATCTTGAGGTCTTTCATTTACCACATGGTGCATATTGGGGAATGATGTTGTTGCTGGCAATACATCGCATACATTACAAGCATTTATATATATTTGATATAAAGTAGCAGGGTAGGATAACTTAGACAAGCTATAGGGCAAATCAAATTTAATCATATTATCTATGGCTTTTAGTTCTATTGTGTTTCTTTGTTTATTAACATCATCTATATTAAATCTACCCAAGGGAACATATTCCCACTTCTCCTCAAATCCTGGCATCTTAGAAGGTTGAGAGGGTTGCAAGAAATGTGCATCTACCCCTTCTTCTACTAATAATCCTATATTACAAGTTACTGTAGCACCTATAACTTTAATATCTTCATATTCAGGCTTATTTAATATAGTAAATGATATGTCACTTGCTACTGTAGAGCCTATTGTAAATTCCTCACCTGCTTGGCTTCCTTCTGTATATACTAATGTTCCTAAAGCTAAATCCTTATCAAATAAATTAAGCACCCCTTTGGAGTGCTGTATTTGTATTCTAGCTTCAAATAATCTATTATTCTCTTTTATTTTTTCTTGGTAATCCAATGACACTGGATACATATATTCACCACCTATACTGCTATTTGAGTTTTGCCAATTAACCTAGATTGCTTACTTATTTCCTTTATTACTTTTTGAGCCATTACCTCTCCACCTATTTCAATTTTTATACTAAGTGGATCAGGATTATTTTTATTTAATTCTTTTCTTATCTCTTTCAACTCATATAATATTTCTTTTAAAATATCTTCCATGTCTTTCCTCCTAGTATTCGATGAGATTAAAACTTATATCCCACAAAATTTTATTATAATCCTCATTATATTTAACCATTTTAACATTCCTATCTCCTGAATACATAGTTCTAGTATTAGATCCTGTTGGAGTAGGGAATGTAACTTGTAAACTTGCTGGTTCTATTGCAGAATCTATTAAATATAATTTTGAACTATTTATACCTTTAAATTCTAACTCTACTTTATATACACCTTGTCTTATTCTATCCCTTTGTAAAATACCTAATTCATTTCTGCCTGTATCAGAACTATCCAAATCACTCCTAGGCATCTTATAACTTGAAGGTGCGGGTAAGTCTACACCATCAATATTTATCATAGCCATACTTGCACCCCCTACACCTTTATTACTGTTTGTCCATTTATTCTATTCTGCCTATTTACTCCAGACACTACTTTATCTACAAGGGTGTCTTCTCCTATTTTAACTATTATAGTTGTATCTCCACTTCCTTGGTTGTTAATAGCTCCCATCATTGAACTTAGTGAGCTTAATACATTCTCGTTAGGGTCAGTTTTTTCTATGCCTTTTAAAGCATTAGCTGTAACATCTACTGCTCCACTAACTTTATATACATTGTCTTGTATGCCATCAGCTAACATATCCATTAAGTTCGGCATCCACCTATCAGCATATTTCCCTGGTCCTTCTTTAGCAGGAGAGTTAAACTGTAATTTGCTTGATATAGCACCTATAACACTATTAGTTGCATCTTTGACTTTTCCTACCATGGACTTGATACCATCTACAATATTACCAACTAGGTTTTTACCCCAATTAAATGCATCTCTAATTATTCCATCTATGAACTCTTTAGCTATGTTAAAAGGTGATTTTATAGCTTCAACTAAGCTATTGCTTTTACTAGATATTCCTGTTTTAATTTCATCCCACTTATCTAGGATATATTTTTTAATATTGTCCCATATTTGCTTTAAATTAGTCCAAGCTTGATTTATAGGGTCTATTATGTTTTTCTTTATCCCGTCCCATATAGTTTTAGCAGTATTTTTAATAGGGTTCCATATTTTATCTATAAGGAAGGTTTTAAGATTGTTCCAGGTTTCTTCTGTTTTCTTCTTTATATTATTCCAAGTTTCTTCATCTTTCTTTCTGATCTCTTCTTGATTTTTAGAGAAGAAACCTTTAATTTTATCCCATGTATTAGAGAAGAAAGTTGCTATTCCATTCCATATTTCTTCTGCCTTTT
>CAZXWU010000177.1:0-4376 GCA_964644495.1 uncultured Tissierella sp. | reverse complement strand
TATTATCTAGGTGCAGTTACAACCACTTTTGCTCTATTATTTTTCTTAAGATATTCTAAAAGGTTTGAGAGGATAATTCTTAGGGGGTCCTTCAAAGATATTGTAATAATTGGTTTGACCAGAGCTGGTTTAATAGGGGATATAGGCACTCTATTTGGCAAGTACAATATAATCATTAAAGATATATCAATTACTAGTTTAGAAGAAGAGGATACATTTAGAGAGGAGTTACATTTTACTTTAAAAATTCCCCATCATATTGATTTAAATAAAGTAGTAGATGAAGTATCATCAATTAAGGGTGTTTTAAAGATACAAATCGGTGAGAAATTAATAAATGGTAAAAATGATATGTAGTAAGGGTCGAGCTTTTAAATTGACCCTTATTTTTTATTTACTCAATCCATTTGATGAATTTTTTCTCTACAGCAGCGATGATTCTATACATCAAGGCTGACAAAACAGCCAATATAGTAACGCCCATCATCACTATATCTAGTTTAAATACTTGACTACCATAGACAATTAGATATCCTATACCAGCCTTTGAAACTAAGAACTCTCCCACGATGACACCAACCCAGGATAAGCCAATGCTGATTTTCAAGGTGCTTATTAAGTCGGGAACTGAAGAAGGCAGGACTAATTTTGTCAAAATCTGTAGTCTACTGGCTCCAAAGGTTCTTAGTAACTTGATTTTATTTCCATCTGTAGATATAAAACTATTGTACATATTCATTATACAAACGACTATTGAGACGGTGATAGCAGTGACTATAATACCTGAGTAACCTGCTCCTACCCAAATGATAATTATAGGTGCCAATGCTGTCTTTGGTAGACTATTTAAAACCACTATATATGGGTTTAATACTTTTGCCCAAAAGTCAGACCACCATAGGCCTATGGATACAAGGAGACCTAATATAGTTCCTGCTGTAAAACCTACTATGGTTTCTGAAACAGATACTAGAACATGATGATGCAAATTTCCCCTCAAAGCATATTCTATAAATAGTTTCCAAATTCTAGATGGACTAGACATTATAAATGGATCTATCCACTTAAAATATGCAGCAAGTTCCCACAACAATAGTCCAACAATCAAGATACCTATTTGTATTATCAATATAGATCTTTTTCTTTTCTTAACGGAAAGTAAAAACTCTTGGTGACTCTTAGACATAGGTTTATTAGACATGAATATCCAACTCCTTCCATATCTCATTGAAATAGTATCTGAATTCAGGAGCTTCTCTGCTCTTTAAAGGAGTTTTTTCATCACCAGAACAGGATAATTCGATATTGAATATTTTCTTGATAGTACCAGGTCTTTTTGTAAGAACAACTACCCTATCAGACATACTAATTGCTTCCGATATGTCATGGGTTACCATAATAGCTGTCCTTTTTTCCTTTTTTAATATAGTACCTATTTCGTCAGAAATTGCTAGTCTAGTTTGATAATCTAAAGCGGAGAATGGCTCATCTAATAGCAATAAATCAGGCTCTAGTAAAAGAGTTCGGATTAGGGCTACCCTTTGTCTCATACCACCTGACAATTGATATGGATAAGATTTATTAAAATCACCTAGTCCGTAACTATGAAGTAAATCCTTGGCAACTTTGATAGAATCCTCATCAAGTTTATCTTGAATCTCTAGTCCAATAACCACATTGTCAAGAATATTTCTCCACTCAAACAAATTATCTTTTTGAAACATATAGCCTGCATTATCAAGGGGTCTATCTACGATAGTTCCATTGACCCTTACTCTACCTTTAGTTGGTTTTATTAAGCCTGATATTAATGAAAGTAAAGTAGATTTTCCACATCCGCTTGGCCCCACGACTCCAATGATCTCATTATGATAGATATCTAAATTAATGTCTCGCAAAGCCTCAGTCTCTTCTTCTAAAGTATGATAAGTTATTCCAAGATTATTTATCTCTACGATTTTCTGCTTTTCCATCTCGTCCCTCCCTATAAATAAAATCTATATAACTTATATTATTCAGAGATATCATCTTTGGTGAAGTTATAAATTTAATATAAAAAATACTTAATTTATGGTATACTTAATTAGTTAATAGCTATAAGGAGTGACTACTATGCATCAGTATAAAGGAAAATTAATTATTCATACAGGATCTATGTTTTCGGGCAAGACTTCTAGTTTAGAAAAGGATATCAAAAGATTTGCTATTGCTGGATACAATACAATAGCCTTTAAACCAGCTGTGGATACTAGATACACAGATCCTAAAATAGTAACACATGACAATACATCACTACAGGCAGTATTGGTAGACAATATAGATGAGATTATGAAATACTGTCATGAGCATAATCCAAGTGTGATTGCAATTGATGAAGTTCAATTTTTAGGCGGAGAGATAGCCAGTATTATCGAATCTATCAATAAGTTATTAGAAAAAGATACAACAGTGGTAATTGCAGGATTAGACATGGATTTTACTGGACAAGCCTTTGAGATAGTAAAGGAGCTAATGCCTATTGCAGATTACCTATATAAGCACCATGCAGTATGCGTAAAATGTGGTACTGATGGATGGGTAAGCCATAGAAAGATCAAGGATAAGGAAAGAGTAGTCATAGGGGCTACCAAGGAGTATGAGCCACTTTGTAGAGGCTGCTTCCTGAAGGAAAAGATAAAAGAAGAGGCAATCATAAATAAGAACCAGGTATCATTTGACCAGTTAGATAAATTAGATACTTAATAGATTAAAAGGCAAGAGAAAATTTTCTCTTGCCTTAAACTATTATTTGACTTAAGTTTTACATCACTAATTATAGCTTATATCAATAGGTTAAAGCCTCCCTATGTAAGCCTACACTTAGACAAATGCCTATTCCTATCATATTTACAAGCATGAAAGTACCACCATGGCTAATAAATGGAAGGGGTATACCTGTTATTGGCATTAATCCAATGGTCATACCAATATTTTCCCAAATGTGAAAGACAAATAAGGCAGTTATACCTATAACCATTAATGACCCAAACAAATCATTACAATTCCTTGCTATACGAATCATTCTACCCAATAAAATCAAATACAAGCCTATAAGAGCAATTCCACCAATAAAACCAAGTTCTTCTACCAAAACTGCAAATATAAAGTCAGTTTGTTTTTCTGGAATATAATTAAACTGGGTAAAAACCCCTTGGAACAAACCTCTACCAAAGACCTTTCCAGAACCAATGGCGATTTTACCTTGCAAAGCTTGATAGCCAGTACCGATAGGATTTCTTTCTGGTTCTAAAAAGTCAAAGATCCTATCTCTTTGATAAGGGTCCATTCTAAACCAAAGTAGAGGTAAAGCTGCTAAACCAGCTGCAAAAGCCATACCTATATATTTCCATTTGATGCCAGCTACAAATAACATAATAGCTATGAAGAATACAAAAACAATTGCAGTCCCAGCATCAGGTTGTCGCAGTATTAATAGAACTGGCAAACCTGCAAATGCAAGTATCTTAAGTAAAGTAAATGGTTCATTTAGTGTCTCTTTATGGTTATCGATAAATTTGGCCAAGGAAATAATTAGACCGATCTTTACGAATTCTGATGGTTGAAATGTTATAGGGCCAATACTAAGCCATGACCTAGCCCCCCACTCGTCCTCACCAAATCCAAATATTAAAACAGCTATAAGTAATAGATTACAAACAATATAAATAGGTATGTACATCTTTCCTAAAAATTCATAATCAAGTAGTATCAGAAAGAGTATAGCCAATAGACCTATAATAATAGCTATTGTTTGGCTTCTCATAAAAGTGTTTGTCCCAAAAGTTAAAGTAGCAGACTTAAGAATGACCAAACCATATATACATAAAATTATCATGGTAATTAGGAGTACAAAATCAAACTTCTTAAATGATTTTAATTTCAAATTAAACATTATAAACTTCCTTTCATCATACTATAAGAAATTATATCATATTTATTAGCTTTAAAACAGTAAAAAGTATTGCCAATATGGTATCATATAGAGTATAAAAATTATTTAGAAGAGGTAATATTATGTTTGATATTAAAGAATCTATACTAAAAAAAGCAAAGGATTTAAATATAGATATAATAGGTTTTACTGATGGTCAACCCCTATTGAATATAAAGGATTATTTAAATAGTAGAGTAGAGACTAATATGATCACGGAATTTGAAGAGACTGATATTGAGAAAAGAATCGATCCAAGACTCACATTTCCAGATTGTAAATCAATAATTGTCATAGGCATTTCATATAATGTTGACTATGAAATGGAAACCACTAATATAATTAAGGGTAATTTATCCAAATCCTCTTGGGGCCTCTCTATCTCCGCGGCTGATTCACGCTCGCT
>CAZXWU010000176.1:1033-4392 GCA_964644495.1 uncultured Tissierella sp. | reverse complement strand
ATAGACTAATGGGGCTTTCTCCCATAATGGATTAGGAGGAAAATACAAATCAAGCTTCAAATCCCTATCATCTGTTTCCTTATAGGTAAATGTCTTGACTTCTATATCGCATCCTACATCCATTGGTACCCTATAAGTTAAGGTTTTATAGAGATAAATAAAGGCTGATATTAAAAAATAGACTACGCCCAAAGTAAAATCAGAAATAGTCAAAAATATAAATATTATAAATAGATGTATCTTATTAACTATAAAAGCAGATTTTTTTAGTCGGTCTTTCCAATTATTCATAAAAACCTCTTTACTTTTCCAATGGATTTTTTAGTCTTTCTTTTTTGCGAAGTGCCTTCTTTGCTACCTTATCATTGATCTCTAATTTATGGAGCATATATTTTGCAATTACATAAGAAAATGGTAGCCAGTTAATATGGGATATAGGTAATACACGCCTTTTAGCACCTTCCATTAAATTATACAGGTCTCTTCTAGATTCAATTGGCAAAGTACTATCAAAAAATGCATCAACAAAGGTAACCTTCTTTTTATCTATCAAATGAGCATAAGTGATTGGATCAATCTTAAATAATGGATGGATATCTTCACTAGATATTATCTCATCCAAATCCATCTTGTTCACATCTGGAAATTGGTCCTCATATATCTTATATAGAGAATCCTTATCTTCTAAACCATCTGCTTTGAAGTCCTCTCTGGCAAATAACCTCTTTACAAAGGAAGTTGCAGGGGATTGATGTAAAATCCGTGGAAAGTTTCCACCTGTGGTCATAAATAAAGTATGGGCTATCCTATCCTCCATGGCAGTAACAATAGTGCTAATCATGCCACCTAAACAATATCCCATTAGAAGACTATTTTCCTTCCAAAGGCCCTTATCCTCTAAGAGGTCTATAGTAGTTCGCACATCCACAACAGCATGCTCCCAGAACTGGTACATAAGTTGTAGATTAGGATAAACAAAAGACCTACCGGATACAGAATTGTCTTCAACTCTAGTGTAATTGCCTGGTAATATCAAAATTGTAGTATTGACACCTGCAGAAGCAAGGTGGGGCCCCAGCCATAAGAGAAACTTGATATTACTGCTGCCCAAACCGTGCAATATTAGGGAAGAAGCCCTTATTTCACCCTTTGGTTGGAAATTATACATTTCTACCATTTCAGTACCTGGGGCAGGATTATGATACAAGGATTTATATTTCATAAAGGCGCACCTATAATTGTTGCCCTTAAATATATAACCAGATGTATATTCAATTTTTTGTTTTTCATATGCGAAATTAATCTTCATCTAAATCAATAGTCCTTTTTTTGTCTAATTATCATTAATGCACCTATTACTATCAATAAAACCGGCCATAAATCTCTAATTTGTCTCATAATTACTCTAAAATTTGGAAATATTATATTTAAAGATGGTATATACATTCTTGCCAATAGTATAATACCTAGAAGGATAAGGCCACCACCTATAAAAAGGGGGCTATTATCCCTTATATTATCATAATTAGAATCTTGATGAAATACATTGTCATCCTCAGGTATGATAATGGAGGCTAATCCATATATTATTAGACCCGTAAATATATTTGCAAAAGTTATAAAGACAAAGATAAGTCTCAATATTGTAGCATCAATACCAAAATATTCGCCTAAACCGCCTAGTATGCCTGAGAATACCTTATTGGTATTCGAACGTGTTAATCTTTTCAAAATGACACCTCCAATAATATTGATAAGTCCTATACCCTAATAATACCAAATATCAGGGCATAATGAAACACCTAGATCAAAATAATTAATTCACATTACTTCCATATTATGATAATATCTAATCATTAAGGAACAATGGAGGAAGGGCTATGTTTAATGTATTATCCCTAATTTTTAAATACATATTTATAATAATAATATATATGTTTATCTTTAGTATAATAAGATTGATTTATTTAGACATACGAGGCATGGACTTTGTAGGTTCAGGTGAGTATGTCTATTTAAAGTTGATAAACCGTAAGGACTCCCTACCCTTTAAAATAAACGAGCACTATAGTATAGACCAAGTACTATCACTTGGGAGAAGAGGTTCAAATGATATAATCATCAAGGACCCCTATGTATCTAAGGATCATTTTCAAATAGTAAAGGATGAAGAAAATTACTTCCTTGAAGATTTGGATAGTGCCAATGGTACCTATTTGAATGGGCAAGAAGTAGAAGATGCAGTTGAGCTAGCAAATGGTGATATGATTAAAGTGGGAAACATTGAGTTCTTATTTGTCAATAAAGGAATGTGATAAAATGCTTAGCACAAAATTAAGTGGCAAGACACCTCGGAGGCTATTATTCTTGTATGAGATACTGGCCTTATCTTTATTATTTGTATACCAAGGGGATAGTTTAGATAGGAATATGATAACTACTGGCATAGGTCTGGTGTTATTAGTATATATCTCAAACTATCTATTACTCAAGATTTCAAGAGGAGATAATTACATATTTTTGATAGCCACTATGCTTATGTCTATAGGTATTATAGTAATCTATAGGATTAATCCACAGGCAGGCATAAGACAACTGATGTGGCTAGCCCTAGGGATATTATTCTTTTATATATCCTATTTTTCAGTTAAATCCATAAAAGGAATAGAAAATCTAACATATGTTTACATAGGAGCCGCCTATTTCTTATTTATAATAACATTTGCATTTGGTGAGAGAACCTTTGGAGCCATCAACTGGATTAGCGTCGCTGGAGTAAGCTTTCAACCAGCAGAAGTAACAAAGCTATTTCTAATATTTATCCTAGCCTCCTATTATTCTCAATATGAAAAATTTAAGGAAATCCATAAGTATTCATCATACATTTTAATGGGGCTAGTATATTCCTTTATTGCCCTATTATTTTTGCAAAGAGACCTAGGGATGGCAGCCATATTCTATGGGATATTTATAGTTTTGCAGTTTATTTATGAAGAGGACAGAAAATTAATATTGATAAATATTGGTCTAATTGCCATTGGAGCAATCATCGCCTACTATAGCTTCAGCCACGTTAGAGTACGGATAGAGACTTGGATTGATCCATGGAGATATATAGATGACAAAGGATATCAAATTACCCAATCACTATTTGCCATAGCAGAGGGTGGATTCTTTGGCAAAGGTCTAGGTCTAGGCTATCCACATTTCATACCACTTGCCTATAATGACTTTATCTTTGCAGCGATCTGCGAAGAGTTGGGCATATTCACCGGTATAGGAATTATTATGTTATTTTTGATCTTAGTATATAGGGGATTTAAAATTGGAATAGGGCAAACAAATACCTTTTATAGAAT
>CAZXWU010000176.1:0-1023 GCA_964644495.1 uncultured Tissierella sp. | reverse complement strand
ATTTATATCTATTAATTGTATTTTTTAAGTCAAATACCTTTTATAGAATAATAGCACTGGGTATAAGCACTCTATTTGGAGTCCAGTCCTTTATCATCCTAGGTGGAGTCTTGAAGGTAATACCACTAACAGGGATTACGCTACCCTTTGTTGCCTATGGTGGAACTTCTATACTAGCAAGTTTCATAGGGCTAGGTATGCTTCAAGCAGCATCTGAGGACGTAGATTGGAGGATGACTAATGAATAAAGAAAACAGACGAATACTATTTGTTTTGGCTGCCTTTGTCATCTTGTTTGTAGGCTTGGTAGCTTATTTAAGCTATTTCCAAGTATTTAGAGCAGAGGCAGTAAAGAATAACGCCTATAACAAGAGACTATGGATAAACGAAGAAAATGTCCTTCGTGGTTCAATCACAGATAGGAATGGAGAAGTGCTAGCATACAGCGAAAAGCAAGGAGAGGCCAATACCAGATACTATAAATATGGAAACTTATACAGCCATTTAATAGGATATAGCTATAGGGAATATGGTAAGGTGGGTCTGGAGCTAGAATACAATAATGAGCTTTTAAATATAAGTGAAAATGCAGCCATAAATGAGTTTAGAAACTTGGTATTACCAACTTCAGTAGGTAATGATATCAGACTAACCATAGACCACAGTACACAGGAGAAAGCCAGAAGCCTTTTAAATGGAAGAAAGGGATCTCTAGTACTTATGAACCCCAAAAATGGTGAAGTCTATGCCATGGTAAGCCTGCCTGATTTTAATATATCTAATCTAAATGAAAATTGGAAGGAGATAACAGAGGATCCTAATAGTCCATTTCTAAATAGAGCAACCCAAGGCTTGTATACACCTGGGTCAATATTTAAGATAATAACTACTTTAAGTGCCATGGAATCCTTGGAAATAGATTATGATTATGAATGTGTTGGAAGTACCAACATAGATGGGTATATACTTAAGGATTACAATGAAAGAGCCCATGGTCAACTTGATTTAAAAGGGGCATTCGTG
>CAZXWU010000175.1:1894-4433 GCA_964644495.1 uncultured Tissierella sp. | reverse complement strand
ATCAAATTTTATTCCAGCATCCTTAATAGCCGCCTTATATCCTTCTAGTCTTTGTCCATATACATTTAATTCTTTTGGTCCTAGTACTACAGCTATACGTTTATTACCGGTTCTTAGTAGATAGTTGACAGCATCATAAGATGCCTGGTAATTATTAACTATAACTGCATTACAATTATTGTCATAGTATCTAGATACTAAAACTGTTGGGAAACCATCTCTTATCAGTTCCCTAATACTATCACTACTACTCAACATTGAGCATATAATAAAGCCATCAACATATTCTTTTTGTAATTTATTTATATAATATCTTTCTATTTCTAAATCATCATTAATATTACATAGAATGACATTGTAACCTTTTTTACGAAGGAAATCTTCAGCTCCTTTAATGACAGGTGGGAACATTTCATTCTCTATACTAGGAACAAATAGTGCAATGTTGTAAGAACTTTTATTATATAATTTGTTTGACATAGATCTAGAATAATATCCTACTTTTTCAGCTGCAAGCAGAACCTCTTCTCTGGTACTTTGTTTTACATAATAATCTTTATCACTGAAGACCCGGGATACTGTACTTATGGATACCCCTGCAACTTCAGCGACCTTTTTCATATTAGCCATTTATATCACCTATTATTCTCCCAATATACAGTAGCTCCCTTGTGAGCTGAACTACAATTTTTTCTATATAAGCCTAGCCAGCCTGGTGCAGGTTTTTCAACTGGTTTCCAACCTTTTCTTCTTTCATCTAGCTCCTCTTCCGTTAAATCAACAGCTAGAGTTCTGTTCTCAATGTCAATATCTATTATATCCCCATCTTTTATTAAAGCGATATTACCACCATCACTAGCTTCTGGTGACACATGACCAATTGCTAAACCACCTGTAGCACCTGAAAATCTTCCATCAGATACTAGTGCAATTTCGGTTCCCATTCCTTTACCCAGTACTGCCGCCATAAAAGTTTCCATATGTGGCATCCCTGGTGAACCTTTTGGCCCTTCATATCTAATAACTACAACATCTCCTGATACAATCTCATCCTTTAAGATAGCGTTCCATGCATCATCTTGTGAATCATATACTTTTGCAGGACCCGAAAATTTCCAAACTTCCTTTTCAACTGCAGAAAATTTAACTATTGCACTTTCTGTAGCGATATTACCTGATAGCACTGCTAAGCCCCCTTGTTCATGGATAGGACTTGAAACTGGATAAATTACTTCCGTGTTTATATTTTCTGAGAATGCAATTTTTTCACCAATAGTACCAAACATACCTTTAGTTGATGTATCAATGAGCCCCTCTTTATCAAGTTCTAATAAGACTCCACCTAGTCCTCCTGCACCACTAAAGTCATCCATGGTATAGCTTGGGTGATTTGGATATATTGTACTGATTACAGGTATCCTACGACTTATTAAATCAAAGTCTTCAGGAGTAATATTGATTCCAGCTTGTCTTGCCATAGCAGGTATATGTAGAATGGAATTTGTAGAGCCTCCAGTAGCCATCATATACTTCACTGCATTTTCAAAGTTTTCTTCCTTAACAATCTCGCTTGGTCTGATTTCCTTTGCTACTAATTCAACTATTTACTTGCTGCTAAAACAGCCATCTCATGCCACTGTGGAGTTTGAGATCTGACACTTGCGTTTCCATGAGGTGAGAAACCCAGTATCTCAGCTGTTGCACACATAGTATTAGCTGTTCCCATGAATGGACATGCACCTGGAGTTGGACATGCATTACGTACCACTTTCTTGTATTCTTCCTTTGAAATGTCACCAGCTCTATAAGCTGCATATGCCTGTTTTGTATGGGTCAAGGTAATCATTTTGCCATCAATACGGCCTGTTGCCATAAAGCCACCTGTAAATATTACTGTAGGAATATCTACACGTAATGCCCCCATAATCATGCCCGGTACAACCTTGTCACAGGTACTAAGCATTATCATACCTTCTAGGCCATTTAATTCAGCTACTGTCTCAACTTCAGTTGATACCATATCACGTGCAGGTAGAGTATAGCGATCGCCAGGATTGTTTGAACAAATGCCATCGCAAATACCTGATACTGGCAATTCAACGCCAAGACCACCAGCCTTATAGATTTCTTCTTTTATCTCTTTTATCACATCTTTAAAAGGAAAATGTCCTGGATTCATTTCATTCCACGAATTTACAATACCTATAACTGGACGTTTAACGTCCTCATCTGAAACACCCATTGCATAAAGAAGTGCATTTCTATGATCTAATGATTCTTCATTCCATTGTCTTATCATTTTCTCATCATCCTTATTTCTTATTTTGTAATAAATGTATAGCAAATCCTTCAATTTCTTCTTTTAAATATATTAACAACATTTCCCCATCTTCATCATATTTTATTGAATCATCTATGAATTCCAAACCCAATGATTCTAAATATTCCTTAGCTTTAAGAATATTATCTGTACCCATTGCTATATGCCCATTTTCCCCATATCCTTGATTTTTCATCAGTTCAATTCTTGGACTCGAAA
>CAZXWU010000175.1:0-1884 GCA_964644495.1 uncultured Tissierella sp. | reverse complement strand
TTTTGGCAAATTAAAATATTTTTCAAATAGGTTGGCTGAATTACTCGCACTTTCTTCATCTTTACAATTAATTCCTAAATGTATAATTTCAAAACTTAAATCTTCATTGTTCATAAGGATTAACCTCCTAGGTATGCTTTTTTGACCTCTGTAGATTTAAGAAGCTCACTACCACTACCCTCAAGCTTAACTACTCCATTTTCTAAAACATAAGCCCTATCGCTCAAACCAAGTGCTTTCTTTGCATTTTGTTCTACTAATAAGACCGTGATTCCCCTATCCCTAATTTGTGCTATTAAATCATATACTTGATTAACAATCAATGGTGCCAATCCTAGGGATGGTTCATCAAGAAGCATTAACTTAGGATGTGACATAAGCCCCCTTGCTATAGCAAGCATCTGCTGTTCTCCACCAGATAGTGTACCAGCAAATTGATCTTTACGTTCTCTTAAGATTGGAAAAAGTTCATAATTTCTTTCCAATTCTTTTTCATTTGTTGATTTGTCGAAGAGGTATCCACCTACCAGTAGATTATCTTGAACAGTTAATCCAGAGAATGTTTTTCTTCCTTCAGGTACATGTATTAAACCTTTTTCAACTATTTCATTTGGTTTCTTAGGTGTTGATTTCCCCATAAATTCAATGCTACCAGATGTTGGTTTTACTAAACCTGAGATGCATCTAAGTAAAGAAGTTTTACCTGCACCATTAGCTCCTATGATGGATACTATTTCTCCTTTTTTAGCTTCTATACTAACGTCCTTCAAAGCTCTAACGTATCCGTAACTTGCATTTAAATTTTCAACCTTAAGCATCTTCTTCCTCCTCTGCACCTAAATATGCCTTAATTACCTCTGGATCATCTTTTATTATTCCAGGAGTATCTATAGCTATGGTTTTACCAAAGTTTTGAACAACTATTCTATGTGAAATGCCCATGACTAGTTCTAATCTATGTTCTATTAACATTATAGCAAATCCAAATTCCTCACTAAGTTTTAGAATTAATTCCCGTAACTCACTTACTTCTGTTGGATTTAATCCTGCAGCCGGTTCATCTAGTAACAATACCTTCGGGTTACACATTAAAGCACGAGCGATTTCTAATCTCCTCTGGTACCCATAAGCCAGATTCTCAGGCGCCTCATCCATATAACCACCTAAACCAACAATTTCTAGATAATGTTTACATAGTTCTTTTCCACGTTTCTCTTCAGAGTATCTCTTTGGTAAAGGTAATATACTATTTGTAAACCCATATTTCGACTTTGGGTCAAAAGCACACATAACATTTTCCACAATAGATAATCCCTTAAAAAGTCTAATATTTTGAAATGTCCTTCCAATCCCTAATCTAGTTATTTCATGTTGTGGTAATTTAGTGATGTTTTGTCCGTCTAATACAACAGCCCCGTCGCTAGCAGTATATACTCCAGAAATAACATTAAATATAGTAGTCTTGCCAGCACCATTAGGCCCAATGATTCCAAGTATCTCGCCTTTTTCTACATTTAAGTTAAAATCTTGTATCGCTTGTACACCACCAAGGTTTTTCCATAGATTGTTAATTTCCAGAAGCATTGGTCTCCTCCTTTTTCTTAAATAGCTTTTTTACATTGTTTGGAGTTAATTCCCATGTGCCTAATAATCCTTCTGGCTTAAAGTTTATTACCAGCAGTACAACAACAGCATAAAATACCATTCTATATTCAGATAGGAATCGAAGTAGTTCAGGTAAAGCAGTGAGGACTATTACCGATATAACAGAACCTGTAAGACTGTTTACTCCACCAAAGAATCCCATAATAACCCAACTTGCACTCTTACTCCAACCAAATAAAGTTGGATCTTCAAATGTAACATAGAAAGCATACATTATCC
>CAZXWU010000174.1:0-4456 GCA_964644495.1 uncultured Tissierella sp. | reverse complement strand
ACACTTTAGCCATTTGAGTTCTTGCTACAGCAGCCATACTCATAAATGAACTAGTAAGAGCATTACGAGCATTTTGTGCTTGATTTCTTATTATATTACTCCATGATACAGCTTGGTTTCTAACTATATTACTAATATTAACCATCTGAGTTCTTGCTACAGCTGCCATTGATAACATTTGACTAGTAAATGCATTTCTAGCATTTTGGATTTGGTTTCTTATAATATTGCTAACATTAACCATTTGATTTCGACAAATATTAGATACGTTAAGGAAACTAGTTCTTGCACTATTAGCTATTTCAGTAAATCCTTCGCCAGCTTGTTGAGCAGCACTCTTAACCTTTGCACCCATATCCTCTACAGATTTAACAAAATTATCTAACTGACTTGCATCCATAGAAGCAAGTTTTTCTTCTAACTCAGTTTTGATTCCGTCTCCCATTTCTGAAGCAGCTTGGTCAGTCTTTGTTTTGCCATCCCTTATTCCTTTCTCAGTACCTTCAACAACTTTTTTACCAGCATCTTGACCTTTAGAAGTAGGTCCTTCACCTGGCATTTTTTCATCCATTTCAGCAAACCAATTATATAAATCAGTGGCAGCTTGTATTATAGGGTCAATATTCACTCCTAAAGCTTCAGCTATACCTTCGACTATTTTCCCACCTAAATCTAAGCCAGCTTGAACAAAATCAGCAGTAAGCGTACCTAAAGTAGTAACTATACCCGAAACAGCTTGACCTACCATAGTTGCAGCGGATTCACCAATTCCAACAACAAATCCTTCTATAAATGGTGCAGCTATTGATTTACCCATAGACATAACTATACTTTGTTGTCCTGTTAAAGATGTATTAAGAATACTCATAATACTTTCTGCAGCAGAACCTATTTTATCGCTGTTTGCTTCAATACCATCTCTTATTCCGTCTAATATTACTCCAGCTGCTTTTTCTATCTTAGGACCGTTCAATGTAATCCAATCAGCAAATTTACCTATAATATCACTTATAGTAGTCTTAATCTTAGCTTCGTTATTAATAATACCATCTGTTATTCCTGTGATAATATTACTACCTATTTGAAGTATACTATCTAATCCTCCACCACTAACAAAATCACTAACACTATTAATAGCAGTTGTTATTCCATCAGCTATAGCAGGACCTAATCTCTTAGATTCTTCTGCTAGATATTTAAGAGCAGAATTTAATCCTTCTCCATTATTTATCTTAGCCATAAATTTATTAAGTACATCCATGACACTTACAAACGAGTCTTCAAAAGCTTTCTGTATATCATAAGCTGCTAACTGAACATTGGCTGAAAATACCAACATTTGACCTTCAGTAGTCTTCATAAGAGCTTCCATACCTTTTTGAAGATTAGTAGTATCTACTAACCCTTTTTCCATAGCTGCAAACATAGCAACCATTTCACTTCTACTAGTATTAAGAACAGCTGATAGTCCTTGATATCCATAAGCACCTACTAATTGTTTCATAGCAGCTACTTTTTGATAGTCTGACTTTGTTGATTTATCCATTATGTCCTTCATTTCAAGAAGTCCGCCCTTAAGGTCTCCAGTTCTTATCTTGGCTTGAGCTGTTGACAATCCGAACTCATCAATAGCTTTTTGAGCATCTTTAGTAGGCTTAGCCATTCTGTCCATAAAGTTCTTTAACGCAGTACCAGCTTTACCACTTCTAATCATGTTATCTCCCATAAGTGCTAGAGTTCCTACAACTTGTTCAAATGGTATATTAAGTAATGCAGCAGAAGGACCACAGTTTTGTAATGCAGCAGCTAATTGTTCAACGTTAGCACCTGATGAGTTTGCGGCAGTAGCAAGCACACTAGCAACTTGAGTAGCATTAAGTCCTTGGGCAGCAAACATATTCATTGTACCAGCAGCTATATCAGCAGCTTTAGATAATTCTAGATTACCAAGAGTAGCTAAAGCAGCAACACCAGCTAAGTTATCAACTATTTCAGAAGCCTTCATACCATTTTGAGCCATATATTCAGCAGCACCAGCTATCTCTTCCATACCATATACTGTGCTAGTAGTAAGTTCCCTTACTTTGTTACTCATCAATTCAAACTCATCTTTAGTAGCACCAGTCTTAATTCTAACCCTTTCCATTGTTTGGTCATAGTTAAGCCCACTAGCAATAAGCCCCTTCATTGATAAATCTGAACCATTAAGGCTTCCTGTTAAATCTAAGAAGGCTTTGCCAGCATTTATAGCTCCACTAACTACAGACCCGGATATATCAGCAAGTTGTTTAAAACCTTGTGCATAACTAGGTCTGCCTGTAAGTTTTTGTATCTTATCGAACTGTTGATAAGCTTCCTTTAAGCCATCAGCTAAAGCTTTCCCAGCAGCTAATTTGCCACCACCAGCTCCAGCTAATTCTTCAATTTGCTTTTGTATTTTGCCTATGGTAGCAGAAGCATTATCGACAGCTTCAATAGTTACAGTTACTCTTTTATCAGCCATTACTTCACCTCCAATTCTTGATTAAATCATCTAATTCGTTCTTAAGTTTCTCAGATGATTTTGGTTTAGGGTTTTTCTTGCCTTCTTTTTTCTCGAATGGATTAATGAATTTATGGTTTTTAGATAGACAAGCTCCAATTGCATTAATGTGAGCAAAATAAAAAGTCATAAAGTCATTTTCTTGTCTCTCTATATCTCCATCAATAACAAGGCGAGCTTCTTTTAAAGTCATGCTCCAAAATTCGCTAGGGGCAAATTTCATTCCCCCAACGATAGATGAGTAAAGTTCATAAACTTCACTTAAAAAATCAACCTCTACTTTCCCTCATCATCTTCTTCTGAAGCTTCTCCTCCACCTAGAGACTTAGCTAAACATCCCATAACTTCATTTACCAATTCATTAAAGTCATGCTCTTCTAGGTAATCGTCCATTAACTCTCCTGCTTGATTTTGAGTTATTTTCTTAATATCATGTTTTAATCCATACATAAATAAATCTCTTATTGTCTTTACATTAATAACTAATTGGTCTAAGTGCATAACATCTATTCCGTTATCACACATTTGACATAAAGTATTTATACTATATCTTAATTCATAATCTCTTCCATTTATTCTCATTTCGCATCTTCTCCATTTCAATTAAATTTGATAAAAAAAGGGAATGGCTCTCCTACCATCCCCTCTAAAATTAGCTACTTTTACTAGTTTTTAAAGCTCCTATTCCTTGTAATTCTATAGTCATAGTAGCAACGTCGTCGAATTGTGCATCAACTTCTAGTGAAGTTATAGCAGCTTTACCTGAAAAATATATTGATTCAGCAGTATTTTTCATTTCTACTTGAACTTCAGTTCCAGCAACGAAAGCATCCATTAAAGCTTTTTGACCTTCGTCATTAGCTATGAATTGTCCGTCACATGATACTGACCAAGATTTAGCTCCTCCTATTGTAGAAGCCCATCCGAAGTCATTTTTATTAGATACGTCTATTGTTTCAGCTTCCATTGTTAGTGTACAACCTTTTTGCCCACCAACAGCATTAGTACCAACGTATACTAATATATCAAGTCCTTTAGTTACAGTACCTTGACCTGCAGCCATTCTTATCACTCCTTATTAATAAATGTAGATATCATACACTAATACAGCATGATAAAATTTGTTATTATTTCTATCCATTCTTTGGAATATAGAACCTGTTCTATCTTTATCGACATATAGTCGTAAATTTCCTTGTTTGACATCAACTTGATGTCCGTCAATAGTAACTGTTTTCATAGCTCTATTAACTTCGTCCATCATCTCAATTGCTTCTTTCTTCCCACTATATGTACTATATATATTAATATATTGTTGAACCCTAATTCCTTCATTATTCTTCACACTGTTATCATCGAAATATAGATTTCCTAACCTGATAATAGGAGGGTTAATACTATCAAATTCAACATAGTCTAATACAGGATAATTAGTAATAGTATTCATAGCATTCCATATAGCTTCTTGAACTTTTATAAAATTAATCAAATACATCACCTAATGCTTCTAGTACAAATTCAGCTATGTTATCAACATTTGCTAACATACCACCTTCCATGTAGAGAAATGCAACGTTACCAGGGTGATTTACTTGGTGAACTGGGTGGTCAGCACCTTCCCAATATAGGTAATAGTTACCAGTAATAGTATGAGGAGAAGTTCCTTCTTCCATATATAATGCGTAATCCATCATACCTGGCTGAACATGATAAGTCCAACCTCCACCAGTAACATGAATGCTATCTCCTAATGCACCAGTATCACGAGGAGCAAGTTCTCTAGCAGTTCTCTCTACTGCTTCAGCTCCGTATTTAAGAGCTTCAGATACTCGGCTTTTCATTTTACCTGTATCAAACTTGCACTCATTTTCTACTTTTATATTAATTCTCATATCTCTCACCTATTATTAGTGT
>CAZXWU010000173.1:0-4468 GCA_964644495.1 uncultured Tissierella sp. | reverse complement strand
CTGGGGATATGATTAGAGAAGAGATTAGAAAGACTAAGGAATTGACTGATAAACCATTTGGAGTAAATATCATGTTGATGTCACCTTATGCTGAGGATATTGTAGGTATTGTCTGTGAAGAGGGAGTTTCTGTAGTAACTACAGGTGCAGGAAATCCAGGAATTTATATTAAAAAATTAAGAGAACATAATGTAAAAATCATACCTGTAGTACCTACTGTGTCTTTAGCTAAAAGACTTGAGCGATTAGGAGTAGATGCATTGATTGTAGAAGGAACAGAAGCTGGTGGCCATATTGGCGAGGTCACTACTATGGCTTTAGTACCCCAGATTGCTGATGCTGTGAGTATCCCAATTATAGCTGCTGGCGGTATAGCAGATGGAAGGGGTTTTGTAGCCTCATTGGCCTTAGGAGCTGAGGGAGTACAAATGGGTACTAGATTTGTTTGCTCCACGGATAGTGAAGTCCACGAAAATTATAAGGAAATGATAATAAAGGCAAAGGATAGAGATGCCCTTGTAACTGGGAGAAGTACAGGACATCCAATTAGAGTTTTAAAAAATAAGTTTTCTAGAGAGTTTATTGACTTAGAGAAAACTACAACAGATATTATGGAACTGGAAAAATTAAATGTTGGAAGATTGAAACTGGCTGTTAGTGAAGGTGATGTAGCCGATGGTTCTTTAATGGCTGGGCAGATATCTGGACTAATAGAAGAGATCAAATCCTGCCAAGATATTATTTCCTCTATTATTAATCAAGGAAATAGTATCATAGGAAATTTATCATCACTAAGGAGTGGTGATAATTGATGACCAAGCTTGCATTAATATTTCCTGGTCAAGGGTCCCAATATATAGGTATGGGTAAGGGTCTTTATGATAACTTCAATGAAGCTCGCTATGTTTATGAGGAAGCAAATGAAGCCTTATCCATGAATTTAAGTGACCTGATTTTTTATGGTAAGGAAGAGGATTTAATAAAAACTGAAATTACCCAACCAGCTATACTTACTACAAGCATAGCTATACTAAGGTGTCTTGAAAAAGAAGGTATTAGTTCACAATATACTGCAGGTCTTAGCTTGGGTGAGTATTCATCAGTGGTATATGCTGATAGTATAGAATTTTTTGATGGAGTAAAAATTGTTAGAGAAAGAGGAAAGTTTATGCAGGAAGCTGTAGCTCCCGGAGTTGGAGCTATGGCAGCAATCTTAGGCTTAGACGAGGATAAACTAGGTCTTGTGCTTGAAGCTGCTGAGCCTTATGGAATACTTGAAATTGCTAATTATAATAGTCCTGGCCAAATAGTCATATCTGGTGAATTGAAGGCTTTAGAACTAGCATGTGAAACTGCAAAAAACTTGGGAGCAAAAAAGGTGGTTAAGCTCAAGGTAAGTGCACCTTTTCATTCCAGCCTCTTGAATGATGCTGGTAGGAGACTAGAAGAAGAATTTTCAAAATACAAGTTTAGAGGTTTAGATAAAAACCTTGTGTCAAATGTAGATGCTAAACTTGTTCAAAATAAAGATGAATTAAAGGAAAAATTGGTAAGACAGGTAAGTTCTTCTGTCTTATGGCAACAATCTGTTGAATTCATGATAAATGAAGGAATAGATACTTTTGTTGAAGTTGGCCCTGGCAAGTCATTGACGGCTTTTGTTAAAAGAATTGGAAAATCCTTGGGTAAAGATATTAAAGCCCTCAATATTTCTGATTTGAATACTTTTAACCAAACATTAAGTCAAATAGGAGGGAATTAATATGAGTTTTAAGGAAAAGATAGCCTTAGTTACTGGTGGTACTAGAGGCATTGGTAGAGAAATCGCCTTATCATTAGCAAAGGAAGGTGCCAATGTAGCTATTACTTATACAAGTAATGAGGATATGGCATTAGCTGTAGTTGAGGAAATTAAGGCAAATGGAGTCAATGCTATAGCAGTTAAGGCAAATGTAGTAAATAATGATGAAGTTCTTAATATGGTAAAAACAGTTGAACAAAGTCTAGGTACTATTGATATCTTAGTCAATAATGCAGGTATCACTAAGGATAATTTACTTATTAGAATGAGTGAAGAGGACTGGGATTCAGTATTGGATGTAAACTTAAAGGGAGTATTCCTGTCTACCAAAGCAGTTGCCAGAGCAATGATGAAAAAGAGATATGGTAAGATCATCAATATCTCTTCAGTAGTTGGCTTAAATGGCAATCCAGGTCAAGGGAATTATTCTGCATCAAAAGCTGGTGTAGTAGGATTTACAAAATCTATGGCTAAGGAATTGGCTTCACGTGGAGTAAGAGTAAATGCTATTGCTCCTGGATTTATCGAGACCGATATGACAGATGTACTAAAAGATGAGATTAAAAATGAAATGGTAGCAAATATACCACTAAAGTCCTTCGGTAAACCAAAGGATATAGCAGATTTGGTGGTCTTCTTAGCCAGTGAGAAATCAGACTATATAACTGGCCAAGTGATCCCAGTAGATGGTGGTATGGCTATATAAGATCCTTCGCCTTGCTCAGGATGACAAATGTCATTCTGCCGTGTGCCCAACACTAGAAATATCCTAAATCTATGATTTAGAAAAATTTCACCGCAAGGGTAAACGAAGTGAAGAATCTTGGTTTAATTCAAAATAAAAAAATGGAGGAATGTTAAAATGACATTTGAAAAAGTAAAAGAAATTGTAATAGATCAATTAGGGGTAGACGATGCAGATTCAGTAACTCTAGAAACATCACTGATTAAGGACTTAGAAGCTGACTCATTAGATGCAGTAGAAATCATTATGGCATTAGAAGATGAATTTTCTATATCCGTTTCAGATGAAGATGCTGAAGGATTTAAAAACATAGGAGATATTGTAAAATATATTGATGCAAATATCGCCTAATATCAAGGGGGTTAATATGAGAAGAGTAGTTATAACTGGTCTAGGCGCTGTAACTCCCCTAGGAATAGGTAAGGATGAATTTTGGAATTCTCTTATTCAAGGGAAGTCAGGAATTGGGCCTATTACAAGATTTGATACTAAGGATTTTAACACTAAAATTGCTGCTGAATTAAAAGATTTCAATCCTGAAGATTTCTTAGATAAGAAAGAAGCTAGGAGAATGGATAGATTTGCACAATATGCAGTAGCAGCAGGACAATTAGCAATCAAAGATGGAAATATAGATTTAGATTCATTGGACAAAAATAATATTGGTGTAATTTTAGGTACTGGCATAGGCGGAGTTGAAACCTTTGAGACTGAACATTCAAAGTTACTCAATAGAGGACCAAATAGAGTAAGTCCCCTCTTCATACCTATGATGATTTCCAATATGGGAGCAGCTCAAATTTCTATGAATCTTGGACTTAAAGGATCCACAATGACAATTACAACTGCATGTGCATCAGGTACCCATGCTATAGGAGAAACCTTTAGGATGATAAAAAATGGACAGATGGATATGGTTTTAACTGGTGGTGCAGAAGCGTCTATAACACCTATTTCAGTAGCTGGTTTTAATTCTATGAAGGCCTTGTCAACTAGAAATGATGACTATGATAAGGCATGTAGACCCTTTGATAAGGAAAGAGATGGATTTATCATGGGTGAAGGGGCAGGAGTATTGGTTTTAGAAGAATTAAATCATGCTTTAAATAGAGGGGCAAAAATATACGGGGAAATAGTTGGATATGGTTCTACATCTGATGCTTTCCATATTACACAGCCTGATCCTGAGGCAAATGGGGCAACAAATGCTATGAGATTAGCTTTAGAAGATGGAGATGTAAATAAGGAAGAAGTTGGCTATATCAACGCCCATGGAACCAGCACATATTTTAATGATATGCTTGAAACCCTAGCAATAAAGAAACTATTTAAAGAACATGCATATAATCTAAATATTTCTTCAACCAAATCAATGACTGGTCACTTATTAGGAGCAGCTGGTGGAATAGAGGCTATAGCGGTAATACTTGCACTTAAGACAAGTATAATCCCACCTACGATTAACTATGATAATCCTGATGAAGAGTGTGACCTAAACTATACACCAAATACGGCAGTAGAAAGAGATATAGAATATGCCTTATCAAATTCATTAGGATTTGGTGGACATAATGCATCTTTATTATTTAAGAAATATTAATTTATTTAGGACATAGGTCTAGTGATCTATGTCCTTTTCTACTTCCATCCAAGATTATCTATGGTGTCTATTAGGCATTCATGAGACATGTTAGGGTTAAAGTCCATTATATTTGCTGCCACATAGTTAATTGGCATCTCTATAGGCTTTGATGACTTTTCCCCTATGACCTCTAACCATGTGTTATCTTTTGCAAATGATAATGGGTAATAATAGTATCTTAAACTTAAATATTGGTCCAAATTTAAGGGCAGATAAAGAGATGGTCCTTGATTTAATCTGTGGTGGATTGATGACAATTTTGGATGGATAACAATCCTGC